>JBHEOL010000059.1:0-14991 GCA_046261635.1 Thermoanaerobaculia bacterium
ATGCAGCCGGATGGAACCGAGAAGCCGGCCGCGATGGAACTGGTCCGGCTGGCGATTCCGCGGCGCCTCTACACGCAATCTCACATCGATTACGTGGCGGAAGCCGCCATCGCCGTCGCTGGCATGAAGGAGTCGCTTCGCGGCTACCGCATCTCGAAAGCCCCGAGCGTGCTCCGGCACTTCACAGCGAAATTCGAAGAATCAGGGACTAGGGACTAGGGAAAAGCAAAAGCAAAGTCAGAAGTCAGAAGCCAGAAGCCAGAGCCAGCTGAGGCTCCAGCCGTTGCCTTTCCCTAGCCCCTAGCCCCTAGTCCCTGCCT
Organism: Thermoanaerobaculia bacterium; assembly: GCA_046261635.1. Lineage (GTDB taxonomy): Bacteria > Acidobacteriota > Thermoanaerobaculia > Gp7-AA8 > Gp7-AA8 > JBHEPS01. The sequence goes on from JBHEOL010000059.1 coordinate 321, forward strand.
TTCTAGCCCCTGCCTCTGTATCTTTCCGCCTCTCCCGGCGACTTTGTTCTGAGCCCATGAACCAGATCGCATCGGAGGCGGACCGGAATCCGCCGCGGCCGGCCGTGCTCGAGACCGAGCGCGTGGCACGTGTGCTGATCGTGGCCGGGAGCGGATCCTCCGGGATTGCGATTGCTTCCGCGGCCGGGCTCGAAAAACCGGCGCGGATCGTGGTCGGGCCGAACGCCGCTCGGGCCGCGCTGGCCGAGCCGTGGGACCTGATCATCGTCGACGCCTGCTCGCCTGAAATGAACGGCGTGGCCCTGATGCGTGCGCATGCGGGGCCGGACCGGCGGTTCCTCGCCACCGGGGTCAGCCTCGACCTCGATACTGCGGTGGAGGCGATGCGGCTTGGCGCGGTCGATTGCGCGGTGACCGCCCGACTCGACCGGGCGGTTTCCCGCGTGCTGGGACGGTCGGAGCCCCGGCATGAACGAACGGAGCTGGACTGGATCCCCAAGTCGCGGGTCCGGCCGGACGCATCCGAAGAAACCGGGGGAGAGGCGGTCGCCCTGCTCGGCACGGTTCAGGAAGTGACCGAGCTCAAGAGAACGGCCTCGGAGCTCCGGCAGAGCCGCGCAGCGCTGTCCGAGGCTCACCGCATCGCGCGGCTCACCCAATGGAGCCTCGATATCGGAACGGACCTGATCGAGGTTCGAGAATCGCCTGGATGGCGCCTGGATGCGGGAACGATCTCCGCCCAGAAGTTGCTGCAGCGGATCGCCCCGGATGACCGGATGCGGGTGGCCGAGGGACTCCGGCAGGCGATCCTCGGGATCCCTTACAACGTCGAGTACAGAATGGCGACGGCGAGAGGGGAAGCGGTCGTTCACGCGGTCGGGGAGCTGAGGAAAAACGCGGCGGGATTCCCGATCGCGCTGGTGGGCACGGTCCAGGACGTGACCGAGCTGCGCGCCACCCAGGAAGCGCTGTTCCGCACGCAGCGTGAGTTCAAGGCGATCGTCGACGCGGCGCCCGACATGATTGCGAGGTTCGATTCCGGGATGAAGGTCGGCTACCTGAACGCCGCCTACTCGGCAGTTCACGGGCTCGAGGCCGACGTGGTTCGCGGTCAATCGATCGAGGGCCCCGGGGCGGAGAAGTTCGTCAATCGAGAGCTCGTCGATTCCGTGCGCCGCGTTCTCGCGAGCGGAGAGGGCGAACTGCTCGAGACCACCATCGGCGAACCGCCGGGGCTGCGCCACATCCAGTCCCGAATCGTCCCGCAGTTCGATCGTGATGGGGCGGTCGATGCAGTGCTCAGCATTTCGCGCGACGTCACTACGTTGAAGATCGCCGTCGCCGAGCGGGAGCTTCTTCGCCACGAGCTCGATCTTCTGCTCCAGTCGACCGGCGAAGGGATCATCGCCACGGACCTCGCCGGGATCATCAAGCTCGCAAACCCCGCGGCATGCAGCCTTCTGGGGCTCGAGATCGGCGAGATCGTGGGGCGCGGGATGCACGACGTGCTCCACCGGTCCTGCCCGTCGCGAGGAAAGAAAGCCTGCGCTCTGAAGATCGGTGTGGAAGCTGCCCAACCGATCCGGCTGCACGACGAAACCCTCTGCCGGAAGGAGAGCCATCCGTTCGCCGCCCAGCTCGCCGTGTCGCCAATCCTCGAGAAGGGATCGCTCATGGGGATGGTGCTTTCGTTCTCGGACATGAGCGAGCAGCGGCTGCTCGAGGCCGAACTGGAGCGGGCGGACAGGCTGGCCAGCCTGGGTCGCGTCGCCGCCACGATGGCGCACGAGTTCAACAACGTGCTCATGGGAATCCAGCCTTTCGCCGAGATCATCCGCCGGAAAACGGTCGATCCGGCAAGCCTGAATGCTGCCGCTCATATCGAGCGGTCGATCGAACGGGGACGAAGCATCACCCATCAGATCCTCCGCTTCACGCGTTCCTCGGAGCCTCAAGGGCGGCCGGTGGAGGCAGGACCGCTCCTGGCCGGAATCGAGCAGAGACTGAGCGCTCTGATGCCCGAGGGGATCGCGCTCGACATCTGCTCCGATGAGGACCTCGTGCTGCTCGTGGACCGCGAGCAGGTGGAGCAAGCGGTGACGAACCTGGCGATCAACGCGCGCGATGCGATTGGTCACCAGGGGGTGATCGAGATTCGGCTCACCCGCTGCCTGAGCGGCGAGGTCTACTCGTTCGGAGTGGTGCCGACTTCCGACCGCTTCGCCCATCTGACCGTTGCCGACACGGGAGCCGGCATGGACGAGGCGACCCTGAAGCAGATCTTCGAGCCGTTCTTCACCACGAAAAAGGGAGGGACGGGGCTGGGCCTGGCGATCGTCCATCAGATCGTGCGGAACCACGGAGGACACGTGTTCGCCGAGGGAGCTCCCGGTGAGGGGACGATCTTCCATCTCTTTCTGCCGCTGGCGGATCCGATGGATCTCGGCCTCGAGGCGGAGACGGCGGAACCGGGCGGCGGGATCCGCGGCCTGCAGATCCTCCTGGTCGAGGACGACGAAAGCGTGGCCGACGGGCTCGGATCGAATTTCTGATGAAGCCCTACGAGATCGGTGCGCTGCTGAAGGCGCTCGCGACGGTCACGAGATCCGAGGCTCGCTGAGCTCTGCCGCGGCAACCACGCGCGGCGCGCGGGCGCTCACCGTCCGGCCTGTGGCCCAGAGGACCTGGCCGACCATCAGAAGCATCCCGATGTCGCGCACGATGACGTCCCTCATCTCGGTGAATAGCTGCTCGGGAGATTTCGGAGCGGCGTTCACTTCGAAGCAGCCGCAGTCCACCGGATGTTCTCTGGCCAGGTTGATGCCGATCGCGATGATGAAGACCACGAGCATCCCGCCGATCGTGATCGCGGCCGAGCGACGCCAGATCCCGAAGATCAGCGCCATCCCGGCGAGCATCTCGACCCAGGGCATGACGAGCGCGAGCGCGTTGATCGCCCCCCCGGGAACGAGCCGGTAGTTGTAGATCATCTGGGCGAACGACGGAGGATCGACGACCTTCGGAAGCGCGGCCGCGACGAACAGCACTCCCAGGGCGATCTGCACCCGGACCGTGAGCCACGGGCTCGTGAGGAACTCGATGACTCTGGTCATTGAGCCCGGCCTCTCGCGAGGGGCAATCCCTTTCCGCTCCATTCCGGCCAGCCGGCCGGATAGATCCGAATGTTGTTGTAGCCGATGCCCCAGAGCTTCTGAGCCAGCATGTGCGAGTCCTCGCACTCGCCGCCGCTGCAGTAAATCACGAGCGGCGCCTCGGGGTCGTATCCCGCTGAATAGAAGGCCGCGATCCTCTCGTCGATGTCCGACTCCCACACAGGCAAGCTGAGTGATCCGGCGATGTGTCCCTGCTCATAGGCCTGCGAACGGCGCGCGTCGATGAACGTCGCGCCGAGCCCGTGAAGTGCCACCACCTGCTCGAAGCTGGCGTTGAGCGCCGGTTGATCGGGTGAGGAAGGGAAGTCCGCGAGACTCCAGGTCTTCGTGGGGGGAGGAAGCTGCGCCGGCTTCGCGGCCGCCGCGGCCGGACGTGGGGGATCGGCGACCGGTCGGGCCGGCGCGGTCGAGGATGCCACGGGCGCCGCGACGTCCGTCGCCGTCGCGGGCTCAGCCGCGGCAGGAGCGTCGGCCACCTCCGGCTCTGCAACTGGTCCCGGGAGCTCACCCGTTTCGGGAACGGCCGTCCAGAACTGCGGGATCACCCGGGCGTTCGGGTAGTCGCTGGACCAGGCCAGCTTTCTCTCCTTGGAAGCGAAAGCGTTCGCGACGGCAGCGCAGAGAACCGCGGCGGCGATCAGAGCGAACAGCTCGGCGAAGAATCGGCGATCAATCATGAAACCTCCAGAAGCATCTTAACCAAAGACGATCCAAAGAACGGCTGGTTCCGCTTGCGGTCAGGTTGGGGCGGGCAGGAAGGGGAAGACGTGCGGCGCCGGGGTCAGGCGCCGCACGCGAGGCTCATGCGCTCAGCGGGTCGATTCCGCACCGGGGTGCGGAATGGAGCGCAGCGCGTTCGGCAGGTAGACGCAGAGCGGTTCTTCGGCGAGCGGGTCGTGCGTGGTCGCGTACGCACGGGCACGCGAGCCGCCGCAGATCTCCCGGTACTCGCAGACGCCGCATTTCCCCTTCAGCAGCGAGCTGTCGCGAAGCGAGACGAACAGCGGAGAATTCAGATAGATGTCCTGCAGCCGGCGGTGGCGCACGTTGCCGGCGGGCAACGGAAGGAATCCGTTCGGATAGACCTCGCCCGTGTGTGAGATGAAGATGAATCCGCGGGCTTCGTGCAGTCCGACCGGCATCCGCATGGCCGCATCGGCCGCGACCTCCGACGCATCGGCAGAAGAGCCGCGGAGAAGATCCTCGAGCCCGACGTTCATTTCCGCCATCATCTGCTGAAGGACGAATCTCCGGTAGTGCGAACCTTCGGTGGTCCGCACCTCGAACGGGACGCGCCGCGAGATGTCGTACAGCTTGCCGAACACTTCCTCGACCTGCCATCCGCTCAGCCGGTCGACCGCCCTTCCCTGGATCCGGGGTAGGCTGAAAAACAGGCTCCATGTGCTGACCTCGAGCGTCTCGAGCAGCTCGGCGAGCGGCTCGATGTCATCGAGATTCCTTCGGGAGACGATCGTATTGATCTGAACCGGCAGGCCGCTCTCGCGGGCGTACCGGATCGAGTCGACCGTTTTCGCCCAGGCGCCCGGGACGCCGCGGTAGTCGTCGTGAACCTCCGCCGATGAGCCGTCCAGGCCGAGCGCGAGACGGGTCAGGCCCGCCGCTTTCATCTTGACCAGCGAACCGCGGTCCAGCATCGGCGTCGCGCTGGATGCGAGCGACGGACGAAGTCCGCGGCGGCTCGCGTAGTTGATGAACTCGTACATGTCCGAGCGCTTGAGCGGGTCACCCCCGGTCATCACGAAGATCTGGGGCCCCAGCTCGGCGATCTGGTCGATCAGCTTGTAGCCCTCGTAAGTCGAAAGCTCGAAATTGCTGCGCTTCGGTTGGGGCGCAGTTCGGCAATGAAGGCAGGCGAGATCGCAGGCGCGGGTCGCTTCCCACACCACTACGAAAGGATGGCCATCGCAGTCGGTGGTGACTCTGGGTTCCATAGATCGTGTCCCTTTCCCCTCCATCGGAACACGGCGCAAGCCACCCCGCCGATGACCCGACGCACGGGGCGGAGTGATTTTGGACACGGCAAATATGGAAAGCTGAGGAATGAGGGACCGTGGTCCCCTCAACCCCTCAAAACCCCGTCCGCTCGACGCGGTCGACGATCGTGCTGGCGATCGGGAAGGAGGCGGTGGCCGCGGGGGAGGGGGCATTCAGCACGTGGAGTGCGCCGGAGGTGGAGGCGAAAAGGAAGTCGTCCGCAAGGAGACCATTGCGAGTCACGGCCTGGGCGCGGATCCCGGCGGTGGCCCGGACGAGGTCGCGCTCCCGGATGCCGGGGACGAGGCGGCGCACCGAGTCGGCGAGACGGCGGTGGCTGAGCGAGCGAGTGACCTCACCCCATCCGGTGCCGAGATGCCGGAGAGCGAGGCGCCAGAAGCCGGGCCAGGTGAGAACGCTGCCGAGGTCGGCGGCGTTGATCCTCCAGCGGGCGTACTCCTCGCGGGAGAGGTTGAGTACGGCGTTCGGACCCGCGTGAACCGAGCCGCCGATCATGCGCGTGAGATGAACGCCGAGAAACGGGAAGGCTGGATCGGGCACGGGGTAGATGAGAGCGCGAACCAGGTGACGGCGTGAGGGGATGATGTCCCAGTACTCGCCTCGGAAGGGGATGATTCTGACCTCCGGGGTGACTCCATCCATCCATGCGATCCGGTCGCTCTGGAGGCCGGCGCAGGCGACGATGAACCGCGCGTCGAGAATCGATCGGGTGGTCCGGACGCGCCGGCCGATCGAGAGTCGCTCGATGCCGACGACCTCCTCCCCGGTGAGGAGCTCGGCTCCGCGCTCGCGCAAATCTTCGGCGAGCGAGCGGCAGACGAGCGTGTAGTCGGTGATGGCCGCGCTTCGAACGTGAAGGGCGGCCAGGCCGCGGGCATGGGGCTCGACGGTCTCGATGCCCGTCGTTCCGAGCCTTTCGACGGGAATCCCGTTGTCGGCCGCGCGGATAGTGAGCTCCTCGAGGCGCGGGAGATCGGCCTCGTCCGAGGCGAGGATCAGCTTGCCGCAGACTTCGACCGGGATGCGGTGGGAGCGGCACCAGGCGACCATCGCCTCGTTCCCGGCGCGGGCGAGCTCGGCCTTCAGCGATCCGGGACGGTAGTAGATGCCCGAGTGGATGACCCCCGAATTGCGCCCGCTCTGGTGAGACGCCCATCGGGCCTCTTTCTCGATCAGGGTGAGGTTGGCCGAGGGGTGGCGACGGAGCAGCTCCCGCGCCGTGGCCAGGCCGACGATTCCTCCGCCGATCACGAGAAAGTCGCGCATGTGCACTGCAGGGGGCCGGCCGACGCTCGGAGCCCGGCTCGTACCGGGGGGGCCCGAAAAGTCGTCAGTCGCCCATCGTCCCTGCCATCGCCCGGGAGCTCTTATGCTTCGCCTCGAGAAAACGTAGGATTGCGTTGAACTGACTCTCGCCGTCGAGCTGGGCCTCGCGGATCACGGCCGGCCCGGCGCCGCTGCCGAGGAAGTGACCTGCCCGGAACGGATGGAGCGTCATCGCCCGTCCGAGGTCGGACCGGATCCATCGGTACATGGTCGCCATCGTGAAGCCGGTGATTCCCATCGCATTTTGTGCGTGCTCTTCGGGGAAGATCGACTCCTTTTCCGAATCGCTCAGGGTATCGAACAGCTCGGCGCTGGCCACATAGTAGATGTTGACGTCGACACCGTGCTGATCGAGCAGATGGAGCGCCCCCTGAACGAAGGCGTAGGTGACTCCCGACTCCTGGAGAACGATCGTGGCGTCGGCGGCACCTTTGGCCTTCCTCAGGAGGTAGACGCCCTGCGCCGCGGCGGAGGCGTCGGCGAGGCCGAGGCGTTTTCGGTCGAGAACCGCCTCGTTGGGGCGGGTCACGAAGGGGGCGATGACGGCCGGCTTTCGCGCGAGCGCGGCGCTCATCAGCGGCCAGATCTCCTGCGGTTCCCACGGCGTCAGGGTGAAAACCGTGCCCGCGGGGAAGTTTTCCTGCAGGAGCTGCAGCGGCTGGGGGTCGGCGTGGGTGGGACCGTCTTCGCCGGTTCCGAGTCCGGCGTGTCCGCAGACGACGATCATTGGACGATACGGCTGGTTGTCGAGAGTCTGCCTCGCCTGGTTGCCGATGGCGTGAAGGCGCGCGGCGATGTGGCTCAGAGGCGCGATGAAAGCGCCGTACGAGGAGCCGGCCCCGATGTGGTCACCGTAGCTGGAGAGTCCGGAGAGGACCCCGGCCATCGCATCTTCGCAGATGCCGCCGATCGAAAGCGTGCGCGAGTCGGGATTGGTCTTCGCGTTGAAGAACCCGGACGGAAAACCGGCGGCTCCATCGGAGATGCTGGTCGAGCCGAGGAGATCGGCGGCGGCGACGAAGATCGAGCCCTGGCTCGCGCGGTTGAGGTATCCGATCGTACGGCCGAGCTGCGCCCGGAGAGTGGACGAGGATCCCGGCTCGATCGCGAGCTCCGAGGGAACGGCAGCCGGTTCGCCGGCGGCCTTGAAGACATCCTCGAGTCCCGAGGGGGAGCTCGCGCCTTCTCTTCGGCCGAACAGCCGGGCGCGGGAGTCGTTGAGGCGGCGCGTGAGCTCGTCGCGCATCGTCCCTTCGCTGCCGAGGGAGGTGCGCAACTGGATGAGCGTGTCCCAGAAGCACGCTTCGACGACGGAAGGATCGCTTCCGCCGAGACAGCGGGAGATCGCCGGCTCGCAGGCCGGGAGCGGTCCTTTCAGCCGTTGCGCCAGGGGCGCGATCGAGTCGAAGAACCCGGCCGAGCAGAGTTTGTGACCGGCCCCGTGAGAGGCGCGCCCCTCGATGCCGTACCGCCATCCTTTCGTCGTCCGATAGACGATCGCGGTCGGCTGACCGTTGTCGATGGCGAGTGCGCGTCGCTGCGCCTCGAAGATCTCGCTGAAGCTCGTGCCGTCTGCGACATCGATCACGTTCCAGTCGTGGAGATAGAACAGCTCGCGCGGGTCCCACTGGACATAGTCGCCGGGACGGTCGCCTTCGCGGGTGACGTGGTCCGAATCGATCGACGCCTGGTTCCAGTCGATGTGCATGATCGCGTTGCGGAGGGAGGAAGTCGCGGCGAACGCGAGGCTCTCGGCGACGCGGCCGGGCGTGAGACCGCCTTCACCTTCGATGATGTGGACTTTCGGAGGGTCGTCCCGCCAGGAGTCGATCGCTCCGAGCGCGAGCCCGAGTGAGGAGGCGACCCCGACTCCGGATGCCCCGGTCGAGAGGAAGACGAACGGCGTCGCTGGCGTCGGATGGCCGTCGAGCGCCTTGGACTCGAACTGCCTGAACAGCGGGGTCTGCGCCCCTGGATTTCTGCGGAAGCCGAGCAGGTCTTCGAGGCGAAGCCGGAGGCGCTGGTCGGACGGAAGCAGCCCGCCGCCGGCCTGGGTGAGGATTTCGTTTCGCAGGGCCCACATCGCATAGAGGCCGAGGGCCTTGTGGCCGGCCGAGTAGGAGATGATGTCGGCATCGCGGCGCATCGGATCGCTCGCGTCGTAGTCCATGGCGTCGAACAGCAGAGCCTGGACGAAGCGGCCCGAGGAAATCGACCCGCCCGGATGGCCCGATCCGGGAACGAAGTTGTAGAGGATCGCGCAGAGCGACCGGTAGTAGAGATCGAAGGTCTCGAAGGTTTCGAGAACTGCCGGGTCCACCGGTGGGGGGGAGGAAATCTCGATCCATTCCGCGCGGCGCGGTCCAAAGTTGCGTGTCATGAGTCTGACTCCTTTCAAACGATCGCGCGGCCCGAGCGGATGAACTCCGCGAACCCCTCGGCATCCGAGGCCGCCGCGCGGATGCGGTCGACGGCCAGACGGAGATCGTCGAGGCTGGTGGCGATCGAGATGCGCAGGTAATGCTCTCCCTCCGAGCCGAGACGGCCGAACGACTTCCGGTCCATCGTCGCGACTCCGTACCTGAAAAGGAGAAAGCGCTGGAACAGGGTCGCGGGGCTGCTCTGCTCCCGAAGCCCGGCGTCGAGGCTGTTCCAGGCCTCCACGGCTCCGATTCGCTCGCAGGCGCCTCCGATCCAGGGGAAGACGTAGAACGCGCCGCTCGGCCGATGGCAGCGGATGCCCTCGATCGAGTTCAGTCCGTCGACCACCATGTCCCGGCGTTGCTGGAAAGCGGCGATCATCGAGGCGATCGAGGCGTCGGACTCGGCCGAGTCGATGGCCACCTGAGCCCCGAACTGGTTGTAGGCGGACACGCACGAGAAGTAGTTGATGTTCAGGTTGCGGAAGACGGCGGCTTCTTCGGCCGTCGGGAAGACGGCCCATCCGATCCGGCCGCCGGTCCAGGAGTAGGACTTCGAGACACCCGAGACGATGATCGTCCGCTCGGCCATCCCCTCGACCGATGCGATCGAGAAATGACGGTGGCCGTCGAACAGGATCCGCTCGTAGACCTCGTCGCTGTAGACGCGCGCCTCGGGCGGAGCCTTCGCGAGAATGACCGAGGCGATCGAACGCAGCTCAGCTTCCGTCGCGACCCCACCGGTCGGATTCGATGGGAAGTTCAGGATGATCAGACGAGTGCGCGGAGAGATCAGTTTCTCCAGCTTTGCGGGGTCGATGGAGAAGCCGCTCTCTTCGTCGAGATGAATCGGAACCGGGATGGCGCCGACGTAGCGGGTGAACGACTCGTAGATCGGGAAGCCGGGACTCGGATAAATGACCTCGTCGCCGGGATTGCAATAGGCTTCCTGGCAGAGGCCGATCGGTGGCTTCGCGCCCGGAAAGACGACCACCTGCTGAGGAGTGACCGTCAGTCCCCGGCGACGGCCGATGTCCCGCGCGATCGACTCGCGCAGCGGCAGAATCCCCTGCGGGTCGACGTAATGGGTCTGGTCGCGGTCGAGCTGCCTCTTGATCTCGTTCCGGATGTGCAGCGGAAGCGCGAAATCGGGCTCGCCGAGGTTGCATCGAATGACGGGCTGACCGCCCTTCTCGACTTCGGCGATCAGCGGTCCGAGCTTGAACGCATTTTCCGTGTCGATTCTGGAGATTCGATCCGCGAAGCGAAGCGTTGCGGGTGCTACTGTCTGCACGGTTTCCAGGAGACACCTCCCACTGGGGATCGCGGTCGCGATTCCGGGCTTGGGCCCTCTCGAAAGCTGCCGCGGCCACGTCATCGTGTCAAAAAAAGGGGGGGCGGGTTGTGTGACGAGTCACCACGGCTTGTGACGGCCGAGCCGCCCTCCGGCCCGGCTTGGACTCATCATGAGGGCGGCATCCGTCCCGAACCGATGAGATCCGTCATAGGGGGGGCGTTTCATCCCGAATACTCTTTTCGCGTGGCGAATCCCGGATCAGTCGGCGCGGGCCCGATTCCGAGAGACTGCAAGAGAACCGCATCATCCGGCAGGAGGCACTCATGGTCATCAATGTCGAAGCGAAGGTCGCGGAAATCGCGTACGAGTTCCCCTGGAGCATGAGGATTTTCGACCGGCTCGGAATCGACTATCTCTGCTGCAACGCGACGCAGAGCCTCCGGAAGGCGGCCCTCGGTGCGGGCATCGATGAAGCGGCGCTCAGGGACACGATCCTGGTGACGAGCCCCGGCTCGGAGCCCGACCGCGACTGGAGCGGAATCCGGCCGGCCGAAATCGTCGACCATATTCTCGCCAAGCATCACGAGTTCACTCGCTCCGAGATAGCCCGGCTCGACCCGCTCGTCGACCGGCTCGTTCGGCTCTATGGCGACCGCCAGCCCGAGCTCCTCGTGGTCCAGCGCCTGTTCGGCCAGATTCGTGATGAGCTGCTTCCACACATGCAGCGTGAGGAGATGTTGCTCTTTCCTCTCATCCGCGCGCTCGACCGTGGGCTGTTCGACGCCTCGATGGGGCCTGCCAGGGCCGTACGCGTGCCGATCCAGTCGATGTGTCGCGAGCACGAAGGAGCAGTCCGGCTGTTCGGCGAGCTTCGCTGTGTCACCGCGCTCTATTCGATTTCGGAGGATGGATGCCTCCTGTTCCGGGCCGTCATGCAGGGGCTCGCGGATCTCGAACAGGACGTGCTCGAGCACACGTATCTCGAGGACGACATCCTCTTCCCGGCGGTCATGAAGCTGCAGCAGGCAACCATGGCAGTGGCGGAGGATTCATCCTCCGCCATCCGCGGTTCGAAGCGCGCCTCTGTGAGTTCGGAGCGACCCGCCTTCGTAGCCAGGTTCTCGTGAATCGGACGGGACCGGCTTCGGATCGGCTCTGTGGCAGAGGATCTTTTCCTCTGCCATCCGTGGTTCGAAGCGCTACTCTGTGAGTTCGGAGCGACCCGCTTTCGTAGCCAGGTTCTCGTGAATCGGACGGGACCGGCTTCGGATTGGCAACCCGGCGGCGGAGGATGAATCCTCCGCCACTGTGGCAGAGGATCTTTTCCTCTGCCACTTTGCACCTGGCTTCAAATCGTTGCGGCGACCTCGGCTGATGCCGTGCCGGGCGTGACCTCACACTGCGCCTCGTATTTCTTCCGCTCGCTGAGGTAGTAGAGCACCGGCACGGTGACTCGCGACAGGAACAGCGATGCGACTTCGCCCGCCATCAGCGAGATCGCGAGTCCCTGGAAGATCGGGTCGAACAGAATTACCCCGGCGCCGACGATGACCGCGGCCGCGGTGAGCATCATCGGGCGGAATCGGACCGCGCCGGCATCGATGACGGCTTCTTCGAGCCGCATACCCTGCTTGAGCCGCAGCTCGATGAAGTCGACCAGGATGATCGAGTTGCGCACGACGATTCCGGCGCCGGCGATGAAGCCGATCATCGATGTCGCGGTGAAGAATGCTCCCATCGCCGCATGCGCCGGAAGGATGCCGACGAGCGAGAAGGGGATCGCCGCCATGATCGTCAGCGGGGTCTTGAACGACTGGAACCAGCCGACGACGAGGATGTAGATCAGGATCAGGACGATCGCGAACGCGATCCCGAGATCGCGGAACACCTCGTAGGTGATGTGCCACTCGCCGTCCCACTTCATCGCGAACTTCGAGTCGGTCGCCGGCTGGCTGGCGACGTGGCGGCCGAGCGCGTAACCCTCGGGGAGCTCCAGCTCGTCGATCGCCTTGTTGAGTTTGAGGATGGCGTACACCGGGCTCTCTTCCCGTCCGGCGACGTCGGCGGTCACGTAGACGACCGGCATCAGGTTCTTGTGGTAGATGTTGCGCTCCGAGACGCTCTGGTTGATGCGAACGAGCCCCGCGAGAGGCACGAGCTTTCCGTCGCGGGTCGCGACGCGGATCGACTCCAGAGCCCCGATCGACGAGCGCTGGTCACGCGGGAGCCGAAGCGTGATCGGCACGTCCTCCTTCTCCACCGCGTCGTGGAGCAGCCCCACGTCCGTTCCCGAGAGGGCGATTCGAAGGGACGCTGCGATCTGCTCGACGCTGACTCCCAGGACCGCTGCACGCTCGCGGTCGACCGCAAACGTGACCTCGTCCTGCCGCGCCTCGATGTAGGAGTCGACGTCGACGACGCCTTCGGTATCGCGGAAGATCTGCTCGATCTGAGCCGCGATCTCCGTCTGACGCGCGTAGTCCGGGCCGTAGATTTCAGCGACGAGCGTCTGAAGGACGGGGGGACCGGGCGGGACCTCGGCGACCTTGATGCTCGCGCCGGTTCGATCGCCGATGCTCTGGATCTTCTCCCGGATGCGCTTGGCGATGTCGTGACTCTGAGCGCCGCGGTCGTGCTTGGCAAGGAGGTTGACCTGGACGTCGGCCTGGCTCGGCCCGCTCCGCATGAAGTAATGCCGGACCAGGCCGTTGAAGTTGAACGGAGCCGAGGTGCCGGCGTAGATCTGGTAGTTCAGAACTTCCGGCTCCGCGGCGGCGATCAGGGCGATTTCCTGCGCGATGGCCGCGGTCCTCTCCAGGGTCGTCCCCTCGGGTGTGTCGACGATGATCTGCAGCTCGCTCTTGTTGTCGAAGGGGAGCATCTTCACCCGCACCGCCTTGATGGCGACCAGGGACATCGAGAGCAGCAGCAGTACCGCGACGCCGATCAGGAAGAACCGCCGCGGGCCGGGCTCGCACACGAGCTTGTTCATGATCCGCCGGTAGAAAGCGGTGGACTTGCCTTCGACCTCGTGGTCGCTGCCGGCTCCCGCTGCCTTGCGGCGAAGCAGGCGCAGACCCGCCCAGGGCGTCACGATGAACGCGACGGCGAGCGAGAAGAGCATCGCGGCGGAAGCGCCGATCGGGATCGGCCGCATGTACGGACCCATCAGGCCGGTGACGAATCCCATCGGGAGAATCGCGGCGATGACGGCGAAGGTCGCGAGAATGGTCGGGTTGCCGACTTCGTCGACCGCTTCGACGGCGATATCGCGCGTGGAGCGGTTCTCGTTCCCCGGCAGCCGGAAGTGGCGGACGATGTTCTCGACGACGACGATCGCGTCGTCGACGAGGATGCCTATGGAGAAGATGAGCGCGAACAGCGTGATGCGGTTGAGGGTGTAGCCGAACATCCAGAAGATCGCGAGCGTGAGGGCCAGGGTGACCGGGATCGCGATCGCGACGATGCCCGCTTCGCGCCTTCCGAGGGCGAGCCAGATCAGGACTGCGACCGAAGCGATCGCGATCAGCATGTGGAACAGAAGCTCGTTCGATTTCTCGGTGGCCGTTTCACCGTAGTCGCGGGTCACCGTCACCTCGACGTCGGACGGGATGAGGCTCCCCTTCAGCTCTTCGACCTGCTCGAGGAGCTTGTGCGTGAGGCTCGCGGCGTTCGTGCCCTGGCGCTTGGCGATCGAGACCGTGACGGCCGGCTCCATCCCCCCGGCCCCCTGCTCGTCGGCCGCTCCCTTGCCGGAGAACACGTAGTCGCGCGGCTCTCCCGGACCGTCGTGAATCGAGGCGATGTCGCGAAGGTGAATCGGCTTGCCGTCAACGACGCCGACGACCAGAGCCCCGACCTCGTCGGAGGTCTCGAAGAATCCGCCGGCCTGAACGAGGACCTCGCGATCGCCCGTGTTGAAGCTTCCCGCCCGCATCTCGCGGTTCGCCTGCTCGAGGAGCGGCGGCAGCATCGCCGGCGCGATTCCGTGGGAGGACATTCGGGCTGCATCGAGCGAGACGAGAACCCGCCGCGCCTCTCCGCCGAGGATCGTCACCTGAGCGACGTCGGGCACCCGCTTGAGTCGGTTGGCCGTCTCCGCGGCAACCCGCCGCAGGGTGAAGTGGTCGTACCGCGAGCTCGAGAACGTCAGCGCGAGGACCGGAACGTCATCGATCGAGCGCAGCTTGATCAGCGGAGGCGAGGCATCCTGAGGGATCCGGTCGACGTTCGCCGCGAGCTTCTGGTTGAGCTGGACGAGCGCTTCCTCTTCGTCGAATCCGACCTTGAACCGGACAATGACCATCGACATGCCCGGCGAGGAGGTGGAGTAAACGTACTCGACACCCGAGATCTCCCAGAGGAGCTGCTCGAGGGGAGAGGTGACGCGTTCCTCGATCTCCGCGGCCGAAGCGCCCGGCATCTGGACGAACACGTCG
>JBHEOL010000081.1:0-4459 GCA_046261635.1 Thermoanaerobaculia bacterium
GACGATCTCTTCGAGCGCTTCCCAGGTCGGTGTCCCGTCGTCGCGCGCGTACGAGCGCCCGCTGCCGGGGATGAAGTTCGATGCCGGGATCGGCGGGACGTTCAGGGCAGCGCCGGCCTCCGCGGTTCGGCCTGCCGCGACGAGCCATGACTCAGGTTTCAGTTCAGACGAGCTGTGTTCCATGTCTACCCCTATGCTCTCAGGCTTTCGCCGCCCGGTCCACGAGCTGATGAATGTTGACGGTCACCACCGGGGTCTCCCGTCCGGGCGACTCCGCAGGGCTAAGTTTAATTCGAGTCGGGCGACCCCGCCGGGCGCGTCGTTCCCGCCCGGTCGCTGTGCAACCGGGAGCTCCCTTTACAGTAGACCGGGTCCCTCCTTTACAGGTTGCCCGAGCCTGCCGTGGGGCGCCGGCTCGTACCGGGAGCAGTACTGATCGGTGCAGAGAAACGATCCCCCCTTCTGCACGCGCTTCGGGATCCCCGGCTCGGCGGGGGCGTGGCCTCCACCGGACCGCGCGGGTTCTCCACGATCCTCTCGCGGGCGTGACGTGCGTGTGCGACCGGCCGGCATGGAACCCGACTTGCTCGCTCCCGGGCAGGAGGGAGTCATGCCGCAAGCGAGCTGGAACGGAGCGACCATCGCCCAGAGCGACGACACCGTTGTCGTCGAGGGGAACCACTACTTCCCGCGCGAGAGCGTGAAGCAGGAGAACCTGCGCGAGAGCTCGACGCACACGACCTGCCCGTGGAAGGGTGAAGCGAGCTACTACGACGTCGTCGTCGACGGTTCCGTGAACAGGGACGCCGCCTGGTATTACCCCGAACCGAAGGACGCGGCGAAGCAGATCAAGGATCGAGTCGCGTTCTGGAAAGGCGTCGAGGTTCGGTGAGCGAGTTCGTTCCGGTGAGCTGTCCCTACTGCGGCGAGGAATCTGATCTTCTCGTCGACGAGGACGGCGGGAGCCGCCAATCCTACGTGCAGGACTGCCCTGTCTGCTGCCAGCCGTGGCAGGTCGAGATCACACGAGACCGCGAGTCGGGCTGGAGTGCGGCGGTCCGGACGATCGACGAGTGATCGCCGCGGCCTGCGAACATCTCGATCGTCTCCCGACGACGAGGGACGGCCGCACTCTGTGCGGCCCTACATGCGGCCCTACTGGGCCACGCCGAATGCCTTGGTCGTTCGCGGCTCGTCGAAGGTCTTGTCGTCGTGATCGTTGTGCTCGAGAAACTTCGCGCGCAGCCGGGCTACCTCATCGCGGTACTTCGGCTCGGCGATGAGGTTGCGCTCCTGGCCGATATCGGTCGCGAGGTCGTACAGCTCCGTCGCCTCGTTCTTCCTGTCGACGAGGAGGACCATGCTTCCCTCCCGGATCGCTCCATCGTAGGCGGAGCCGGCCTGGTAAATCACGAATACGTGCAGAGGGCCCTTCTGCTTTCCGGTCAGGATCGGCAGCAGCGACGCCGAGTCCATCGCCTGATCCTCGGACATCGCCTGCCCGGTCAGCTCGTACATCGTCGCCACCCAGTCGTGATTGACGATGAGTTGGTCGGATATCGAGCCGGGGGCGATCTTCGAGCCCGCGGGAGTGCCGTCGCCCTAGCGCGCGATAAACGGGACCCGGTGCCCCCCTTCGTAGACGGAGGCCTTGTAGTCCCGGAACGGGCCGTTGTTGTCGTGCCGCGGGTCGCCGTGCTCGACGACGTTCGGCCAGAGCGCGCCGTTGTCGCTGGTGAAGATGATGATCGTGTTCTCGAGCAGCCCCTCGTCGCGCAGATCTCGCACGTGCCGTTGTCCGTGACCTGGTACCGCCCGTCCGTGCGGAGGACCGTGCTCCGGTTGTCGGGGGGGCTCTCCGGGTCGACCGGCACGTACCTGCCGTTCTCGAAGAAGGCGTACGGCTCGTGTTGGATGCCGCTCGGCAGCAGGAGCGAGTAATCGAACCCGTGCTCCTTCAGCGAGTCGCGGATGCCGCGGGCGAAGTCCATCGTGTTGAGGTCGTTCTTTTCGCGGATCACCTTGCCGTTCGCATCGAAGACGTCGCCGCCGAGGTGGCCTTTACCGAGGAAGGCGGTGCGGTAGCCGGCGCGCTGAAGGACTTCGCCGGCGGTGAGATGCCGCGTCTCGGCGAGATGCGCAGCGCCGGTCGTGAAGGCCGAGCTGAAGTTGGTGTCCCAGCTGCCGCCGGGACGGCCGTTGCGATAGGGGTTGCTCCCGGTGAGGAGGCTGAAGCGCGAGGGGGCGCAGAGGGCCGCGGGGGCATGCGCGTCGGTGAAGCGCATCCCGTCGCGCGCGAGCCGGTCGATGTTCGGCGTCGGCACGACGCCGCCGTAGATCCCGACGTCGCCGTGGCCGACGTCGTCCGCGAGAAACAGAACGACGTTCGGCTGCGAGCGCGGACGATCCTCGGCGTGGGCCCGGAATCCGACGGCCAACAGAAAGCAGAGAACTGCGAGCCTGATTCGTTTCCTCACGACGTTCCCTCCGCCGGCTCGTTCGCCGGTCCTGATTCGGTCATCCTCACATCTCGAGCAGTGACGTCCAGTTCGTCACGACGTGGATGCGCTGCTGGTCTTCCTGTTCGACCCGCGTCTTGAACAGGAAACGCTGCCCGTCCGGGGTGACCGCATAGTCTTCGTCGCCCGGGGCTCCGATCACGGTCCTCAGCGCTTCGGCAGGGATGAGGACTTCGGGCACCCCGACCTCGACTCCCGAGGCGCCTTCTCGAACCGCGACGGCCATCAGCCGGCCGTCGTGGGAGAGATAGAAGAGCTCCGTTCCATCGCCTCGCCACCTGGGCTGACCGCCTCCATCGCGCGAGACGCGCACCCGTTCGCCCGGCCGGCGGAACGGCTCGATGTAGACCTCGTACCGTCCCGACTCATGGGACAGATACGCCAGCCATCGCCCGTCCGGAGAAATCCGCGGCTCGGCCAACCTAAATTCGCTCTTCAGCACAAGCTCGGGCTCCCCCGTCCCTTCCAAGGGCAGCGCCCAGAAGGCGTCTTCCGCGCCCCTCGTGCGGTAGAGCAGGATCGTCCCATCGGGCGACCACGCCTCCGGTGCCCCGTGCTCGGTCGCTTCTCGAACCAGCGACGCGACCGCACGGGCTCCCAGCTCCTGGCGATAAAAGCTCACCCGCCGGGCAGCGCCCCGATCGTAAATCAGCTCCTTCCCGTCCGGGGACCAGACAGGGCCCCAAGCGCCGGTCGGTCCGCTCGTCACGCGGTTCGTCATCCCGCGGGCCACGTCGATCGCCCAGATGTCATTGAGTCCCGTTCCGGCGATCACCACGACGGCCACGCGGCTGCCGTCCGGTGAAAGAGAAATCTGCCTGTAGGCCCGGGGCTCGCCGAGGGTGCCGAGCCGCTTTCCGGTTCGGTCGAGCCACACGAGCTGCACGTCGCCGCTGAGTCCCTCCACATACGAGAGGACGCCAGTGGACGACGCCGAGAACCATCCCCAGCGCGGAACCATCCCCGACCCCACAGCCGACGCGATCCCGACCGGGTCGCCCGTCAGTTCCGCCCCCGCGACGTCGAAAGGCTGGGCCATCAGCGTGCTGCCATCCAGCACGAAGAGCAGATGACCGGAGACGTAACGCGTGCGCATCGGTACCGGGAGGAGACGACGCCGCTCGTCCGGCGCGTCGAGAGTGCCGACGTACACCCCGGCGTTCTCCGCGTACGCGCCGGGGATCTCCCCTTGCAAGCCGAAGATCTCGTAAAGGAATCGCCGTCCGTCCGGCAGAAACTGCGGCCACCAGTGGTGCGTTCCCTCGTCGGGTGTCGTCAGGAGCGTGGCCTCCCCCCCCGCCGCGGGGACCGAGAAAAGGCCACTCGAGCCTCCCAGCGAGAAGACGATGGAGCCTTCGCTCCCCCACGCGCCCGACAGGCGCGAGCTCGGGTAGGGAAGCGCACAGATGCTTTGTACGGTCCCGCTCCCGAGGCTCAGCTTTTTCAGCTCGCGCCCGGCGAAAAAGCCGATCGAGGCACTGTCGGGAGACCAGAAGGGCTGTCCCCCGCCCTCCGTCCCCGAAAGCTGCCGCACATCCGGTGCGTCGAGAGAGCGAATCCAGAGCCGTGCCGGATCGGCGGGAGAGCTTCCGGCGAAGACGATGGAGCGACCGTCGGGCGAGACGGCCATGGGTTCGAACTCCGCAAGGGCCACTCCATCAGGGATATCAAAGACGAAGTGCGCAGCAGGTCGCGCCTCGGGAGCATGGGTCGGACGCGGAAGAAAGCGGAGCGACGCGATCCCGGCGAGGGCGAATACGAGGGCGAGCCAGACCCACCGTTCGAGCGTGCGTTTCGGTCGTGCGATTCGGATCTCATCCCCGGCCGCCCGCGGCGCCTCCGCCTCGTTTCCCTTCCCTGCGAGGGCGTCCTGCAGCACGACCCGGGCGGGCCCGATGTCGGGCCATCGCGTGCGGGGGTCCTTCCGCAGGCAACGCTCG
>JBHEOL010000088.1:0-3960 GCA_046261635.1 Thermoanaerobaculia bacterium
AACTACCCCGACTACACCTCGGGTGCCAACAACGTGACCGCGGCGATGACCCGGACGCTCGAGCTGTTCTTCGGCACCGACGAGATGACGCTTACAGTGACCAGCAACGTCGCCGCGTTGCCGGCCGAAAAGAAAACGCGCACGTTCGCGCGATTCTCCGACGCCGCGGCGGAAGTCGTTGAAGCCCGCATCTACCTCGGCATCCACTTTCGCTTCGCCGACACCGCGGCGCGCGACCAGGGCAGGCGCGTCGCCAAGTGGACGTTCACGCATGTGCTCAAGGCGATCGAGGACGAAGAATAGTTGTTTGAGACAAGGGGCTAGGGACTAGGGGCTAGGGACCAGGAGAGTCAAAATCAAAGGCGAGCAGATCGCAGCGGGAGATTCCTAGTCCCTAGCCCCTGGTTCCTAGCCCCTGGGGTAGTTCCGGAGGTCCACCTCGACTCCGGCGTTCAGCGGAAGGATGCCCACCGCTTTTATTTTCGCGAGCGCTTCGCGATCGCGGGATACCACTTCACGATCCAGCTCGTGTGAAGGCGCGGCCTCTTCTTTCAGGCCCGTGCCCCTCAGCGGATCAGAACCGGGGCTTAATCAGTAGAGGGAAAAGTTGGTGTTCCCGACCTGACTCGAACTGTTTCCCCGACAATTGTGGTGCCGGGCATGAAACCGACGCCGCGGTGACTGCGTTCTGACTGTCGATACCAAGATCGCCGCTGGGCACCGCCCCCGCCAGGTGCTACAACCCGCTCATCCAATCCCTCGCAATTGATGCCGGACATGGCGCGCGTCGGCCACGTCTTCTTACCCCTGACTACCGGCGGCGGCCGTGCGGCCTCCGTCATGGAAGAGGAGAACTCATGAAGAGAACCATTCTGCTGTGCATGCTCACCATGTTCATGTTCGCGTTGACCCTCGTGGCCCAGCCGGCCGCGCTGAACTACGGCGAGGACTACACGACCAGCGATCAGGTCAACTCCGTCACGACCGTGAAGGTGGCGCCGAACCGCATCGATCATTACCTCGCCGGGCTGAAACGGAGCTGGATCCCTGCGGCCGAGATCGCAAAAGAGATGGGGCTCTCGAAGGGCTACGCGATCTACGTCAGCGAGTTGCCCGAGAGCGGCGACTTCAATGTCGTCCTCCTGACGACCTTCGAAAATGCCGCACAGCGGGAGAAGGGGAGCGACCTGAAAACAGCGGCCGAGTTCCGCAAGAGAGTCGAGCAGAAGATGTCCCAGCAGCAGAGCTTCGAGGTGACGGAGGGGTACACGAAGATCCGCGACATCGTCGGTGAGTACCTTCTCCGCGAAGTGAAGATCAAGTAAGCACCTCCTCGGAGTCCGCGAACGGTGTTTCCTGATCCGTTCGCGGCTCCGCTTCCACAGAGGGTTTGCCAGTGGGGTCGGGTCCTGATTCAGCTGGGCTATTTGCGAATGGCACTCGATCCGGCCCAATAATCAAGGCAGCTTCAGGATCTGACGCCAAAGTCTCGCCCCGCGCCCCGGCGAGACTCGTGCGGCCATTCGCCCCACGTCTTGGTGTCAGGGCCGGAAGAGCTACTTTGTGGAGGAGAGTTCCGGACCTGGCCCCAAACGCGTAAACCAGTCTCGGCTCGGCGTCATCCGCCGAATGCGGTCCAGCCGCGCGTGCCGAGGATCTGCGAGAGGGTGCGGAGCGCCGAGGCCGCCCGCGGACTGGAGCGCTCGAGTGCCGCTGCCGTGCGCTGGGTGATCTGCATCGCTCGTGTGGCCAGATCCCGGGCCTGCGCCTCGGAGGCGCCGCTCGCCGCCTCCACGTCCTGAACCGCTGTGCCGTACTCCGGATCTTCCTGCAGCCAGAGGGAGGAGGCGCGTCCACACTGCGTCGCGACGTTGGTCTCGAGCTCGTAATCGTACGCGCTCCAGAGCTCGTCGAACTCCGCCATCATGTTCGCGACGGCCGTTCCTTCCTCGATCCGCATCGACTGAAAGAGCTCGCTGCTGGCCTGCTGCAGGAGATTGTTCGCGCGCTGAACGAACGACTGGATGGCCATCTGCGTTCCACCGAACTCGAAACAGACGGGGCAGAGCGCGGCATGCTCGGGACGCGCCGGCCCGGAGTAGGTGTACGTGTACGACCACTCGCGCTTCGACCAGAACTCGTCGTCCGGCGATCCGCGCTCCATCGACTCGCCGCCGCTGAGCGTCGGGATCGCGCATCCCTCGAAGTGTCCCGAGTCGTGAAATCCGGGTCCGTGCTCTCCTCCGGAGCTCTCGCTGCTCATCCCGGCCGAATACGTTCCCCCCTCGAAATCGATTCCGCCGTTCGCGGTCGCCGCGTCCCCCGTGTTCATCGTCGTCTCCGTCGGCGTATCCGTGGTCGTGACGCGGTCGGCCTCGCCCGGCCGTATGTTGACCCTCCGTTCCAGTGCTCTTTCGATTTTCGTCCTCGTGTACGAGCCAGATCCCGCCCCGAACTCCATCCGGGTGAGCTCATGGCAGATCGGGTCAGGGTGAGGCCCTGGGGTCAGGTCTTTCCTCTTTCCCGGTATCTGGATAGGAGCGGTGCCGAATAACTTGGAAAAGAGAAAGACCTGACCTCAAAACAGGGGGGGGTACACCTTCTCTTTTCGGGTCCGGGGAAGCTTGACACGTAATAAGTGCGCACTCATATTGTGTCCATGAACGTCACACTATCCATTGATGATGAGGTTCTCGCCCGCGCGCGCGTGCTGGCCGCGCGACGGGGGACATCCGTGAATCAGCTGATCCGAGACTACCTCCAGGAGATTGCCGCCGATCTTTCTCCGGATGAGGTGCTCGCCGAGCTCGAGGACCTCTGGACCCGAAGCGCTGGCGAGTCCGGCGGGCGCGGGTGGACTCGCGAGGAACTTCATGCCCGCTCCGGCATTCGTTGACACGAACATCCTCGTGTACGCCGACGACCGGGCCGATCCGGCGAAACAGTCCCGCGCTCAGGATCTGATCCGGCAGCTCATCCGCGAGAGGAGGGGGCTGCTCTCCACGCAGGTGCTCGCCGAATACTTCGTCGCAGCGACGCGAAAGCTGGGGATCGACGCCGTGGACGCGCGCCGCCGCGTCGAGCTCTACTCGCGGTTCGACGTCGTCACGCTTCAGCCGGCCGATATCCTGGGGGCGATCGACCTCCATCGTCTCCACGGCTTCTCGCTCTGGGACGCTCTCATCGTCCGCGCGGCGCTCCTCGCGGGCTGTCGCACGCTCTACACGGAAGATCTCCAGGCTGGCTTTCGGATCGAGACGCTGGAGATTCGCAATCCGTTCGCTTGACACTTCCCAGCCTGGGTGCCCACCGTTGCGTCCGTCCCACCGCGCCGTCACGCGCGAGGGACTAGGGGCTAGGGAGGAGAGATGCGATCTGTCCGCCTTTGATTTTGACTTGCTGGTCCCTAGCCCCTAGCCCCTAGCCCCTGATCCCTAGTCCCTAGCCCCGGGCCTCCCCCCGACGGGAGAAAATCCCGCCCTGCATGCCTCGCCTGATCTACAATTCAGCCATCTCGCCATGAGCGCTGAACCCGTACGGACGCTGGACGGCCGGGGCGCGACGATGTTGCGCCGGACGTTGGGCCGGGTCGGGATCGCATTCCGGGCCGGAGAGGCCGGCCCTGCCGCTCTCCTTTTCCTGACCTTCTTTCTGATCATCACCTTCCAGTACGCGACCAAGAGCGTTCGGCAGTCGGCTTTCATCTCCGGCCTCGGCGCGGAGCAGCTCCCCTGGGTCTACCTCTTCGTCGCCGCGATCTCGTACCCCTTCCTCCGGGTCTACAGCGGGTTCGCCGACCGGATGAAGCGCGAGACGCTCATCATTTCGACTTGCACCCTCGTGGCGCTGTCGATGGCTCTCTTCTGGTGGCTCTTCGAGTTCCCGTGGCGCTGGGTTCCGTTCGCCTTCTACGTCTGGATCTCCATCGCCATCGTGATGCTGGTGAGCCAGTTCTGGTCG
>JBHEOL010000100.1:0-5725 GCA_046261635.1 Thermoanaerobaculia bacterium
TCTTCGAGGGAACCGGGTACGACGCGAGGGTATGGGACCCGTCGAAGATCGCGATCATTTTCGATCATCGCGTTCCGGCCGAGAGTGCGAAGACGGCGACGAACCAGAAGCGGATTCGCGAGTTCGTTGCGGCTCAGAAGATCGCGAAGTTTCATGACGTGCGCAGCGACCGGGGCGGCATCTGCCACCAGATCCTGCCGGAGAACGGATACGTTCTCCCGGGGACGGTCGTCGTCGGGACCGACAGTCACACGACGACGCACGGCGCGCTCGGCGCGTTCGCGTTCGGGATCGGGGCGACCGAGATGGCGGCAGTCTGGACGCTCGGCTGCGCGCTGAACGTCGAAGTTCCCGAGACGATCAAGGTCGAGGTGGAGGGAGACCTCCCCGACTGGGTGACGGCGAAGGATCTGATCCTCTACCTCATCGGAAAGCTGAGCGCCGAGGGTGCGAACTTCCGCGTTCTCGAGTTCCACGGGTCGAGCATCCGGCGGATGCCGACCTCGGGGCGGCTGACGCTCTGCAACATGGCGGTCGAAGCTGGCGCAACGGCCGGAATCGTCCCTCCCGACGAGGAGACGCTTCACTATCTCCGTACCGTGGCCGGAGTCACCGGCTGGATCGAGATGACCGCGCCCGACCCGGACGCGCATTACGCCGAGACGATCTCGATCGACGTCAGGAATCTCGCGTCTCAGATCGCCAAGCCGCACACGGTCGACAACGTCGTTCCCGTCTCGGAAGTGGAAGGGCTTGCGGTCCAGCAGATCGTGATCGGCTCGTGCACGAACGGACGGCTCGACGACCTCGCGCTCGCCGCCGAGATCCTGCGCGGAAACAAGGTCGCCGACAGCGTGCGGATGCTCGTCTTCCCCGCTTCGTGGAGGATCTGGCGGGAGTCGATGGACCGCGGCATTCTCGCGGATCTGGTCGACGCCGGCGCCGTCGTCATGAATCCCGGATGCGGATGCTGCCTGGGCGTCCACCAGGGCGCGCTCGGAGACGGCGAAGTGGCGCTCTCGACCACGAACCGCAATTTCAAGGGGCGGATGGGCAATCCGAACGCCTCCGTTTACCTCTGCTCGCCCGCGGTCGCCGCGGCCAGCGCGCTCACGGGGCGGATCAGCCGCCCGGGAGGGAACTGACATGCCATCCGTCGTCTACAAAGTCGGAGATGACATCTCGACGGACGTGATCTATCCGGGGCGCTTCATGGCCACGGTGCTCCCCTCGGAGACCCCGAAGCTCGCATTCGCCGACGACGCCGAGTTCAACGAACGCCTCCTTTCGGGAGCCGTTCCGCGCGGCGCGGTCCTGCTCGCAGGGAAGAACTTCGGCTGCGGCTCCTCGCGCGAGCAGGCTGCCTCGACCCTCGCGGGGCATCACCTGACGGTCGTCGCCAGGGGGTTCGCACGCATCTTTCTCCAGAACGCGATCAACGTCGGTCTGCGGACCGTGTCGTGCCCCGGCATCGAAGCCGAGCAGGGCGATACGCTGGTGATCGGCGAAGAAGCGGTCGTGAACCTCCGGACCGGACGGGGCTTCGGCATCGAGCCTCTGCCGCACGCGAGACGGGCGATCGTCGAGGCCGGCGGTCTCATTCCCTATACCCGAAGGCTGCTCATCGAATCGAGGAGCGGAGAGCCGGCGTCAGCGCGTTGAGCTCGCACCACGAATTCAAATCACGGAGATCAATTCATGGCCCGTCACAAAATTGCATGGCTTCCCGGAGACGGTATCGGGAAGGAAGTTCTGGAAGCGGCGAAGATCGTCCTCGAACGGATCGAGCTCGACGCCGACTACATTCACGGAGACATCGGCTGGGATTTCTGGTGCAGCGAGGGGGACGCGTTTCCCGAGCGGACCGTAAAGCTGCTCGGCAACGTCAGCGCGGCGATGTTCGGGGCGATCACCTCGAAGCCGATGAAAGCGGCCGAGCAGGAGCTCGATCCACACCTGCGCGGAAAGGGTCTCGTCTACCGCTCTCCGATCGTCCGGATGCGGCAGATGTTCGATCTCTACGTCTGTCTGCGACCCTGTCACGGTTACGAGGGGAATCCGCTCAACTTCAAGGATGGCCTCGACCTGGTCGTCTTCCGAGAGAACACCGAAGACCTCTACGCGGGCGTCGAGTTCCATCCCGTTCCGACCCTGTTGGCCGAGCGGCTCGGCGCGCTTTCGAAGCCGTTCTCCGCGTTTGCCGGCCTCGCGCCGGATGACTACGCGATTTCCTGCAAGATCAACACGCGGAAAGGTTCGGAGCGGATCATTCGTGCCGCCTTCGACTTCGCCAGGGCCAACGACCGGAAGAAGGTCACCATCGTCCACAAGGCCAACGTCGTCCGTGCCACGGATGGGTTGTTCCTCGAAGTCGGACGCGAGGTCGCGCGCGGCTATCCCGAGATCGAGATGGACGAGGCCAACGTCGACGCGATCACCATGTGGCTTCTCAAGAACCCGCAGCGCTACGACGTGCTCGTCGCTCCGAACCTGTACGGCGACATCATCTCGGATCTCTGCGCGCAGATGGTCGGAGGACTCGGTTTCGGCTGCTCAGGTAACATCGGCGAGAAGCTGGCCGTGTTCGAGCCGACGCACGGCTCGGCGCCCAAGTACGCCGGTCAGTACAAGGGAAATCCGATCGCCACGATTCTCGCCGCGAAGATGATGCTCGACTGGCTGGGAGAGGACGAGAAAGCCCGCCAGCTCGACGCGGCAGTGGCGGAGGTCATTCGCGAGGGGGCGGTTCGCACCTACGACATGGGTGGTGACGCTTCGACGCTCGACATGGCGGAGGCCATCGCGGCGAAGCTTCCCCTCGCCGTGCGGAGTTGACCTCCTCTCCGTCAGGGAGGTGAATCATGCGAATCGTGCTTCATGAGGTAGGGCCCCGGGACGGATTGCAGGCCGAGAAAGCGATCGTCGACACCGGAACGAAGATCCGCTGGATCGAACGGCTGATCGCCTCGGGGATCGACATCGTCCAGCTCGGCTCATTCGTCCATCCGACGAAGGTCCCGCAGATGGCCGACACCGAGGTGCTCTTCCGCTGGTTCCAGACTCCCGAGCGGAAACCGCGCTCGACCGTGCTCTCCGCCCTCGTTCTCAACGAACGGGGGCTCGAGCGCGGCCTCGCCTGCGGCGTCGACATGTTCTGCATGGGCGTCTCTGCCAGCGAGACCCACAGCCTCGAGAACACCGGGATGACCATCGACGAAGCGACGACCAGGATTCTCGGGATGGCGGCGACCGCCGCTCGCGAGGAGAGGGGGGTCCAGCTCTCGGTGCAGTCGGCGTTCGGCTGCGGCTACGAAGGCAGAATCGATCCGGCGAGAGTGCTCGGTCTGGTCAGGCAATTCGTGGAGGCGGGGTTCACCCGGATCAGTCTTGCGGACACGGCCGGCTTCGCACACCCGGCGCAGGTCGAAACCCTGTTCGGCAGCATCCGCCAGATGGATCCGGAGCTCGAGTTGGCCTGCCACTTCCACGATACGTGGGGGCTCGCGATGGCCAACGTCTGGGCCGCGCTCAAGTCGGGCGTGAGCTACTTCGAGTCTTCCTTCGCCGGGCTCGGGGGGTGTCCCTTCACGGCGATCACCTCGGGCAACGTCTGCACCGAGGACCTGGTTCACCTGTTCCATCAAACCAGCCTGCTTCCCCACGTCGACCTCGGGCCGATCCTCGAGGTCTCGCGCGAGGCGGAGACGTTCCTCGGACGGACCCTCCCGGGAAAGCTGCTGCGAACGGGACCGATGAAAGTGGCGGAGGCTTCAGCCTCCGACTCTGGGGTCGTGGAGATCGCGTTGATGAGGACGGATGACGGAGGCTGAAGCCTCCGCCACACTGTAAGGAGTTTTCATGGGTGCCATGGATGGTGTGCGCGTACTCGACCTGACGAACGTTCTCGCGGGACCGTTCGCGACCGAGCTACTGGCGCTGGCTGGTGCCGAAGTCATCAAGATCGAGAATCCTCTCGGGGGAGACCTCGCGCGGAAACTCGGTTGCGTGGGAGAGCTCAACCGCAAGCTGATGGGGACGAGCTTCCTCGCCCAGAACGCGAACAAGAAATCGGTGACGCTCAATCTGAAAGAGGAGCGGGCGAGGGAGATCTTCCTCGAACTGGTTCTGACGGCGGACGTCGTGGTGGAAAACTTCCGGCCGGGCGTGATGACGCGCCTCGGTCTCGGGTGGGACAAACTGAGCGCGATCCGCCCCGACCTGATCTACTGCGCGATCTCCGGATTCGGGCAGACCGGGCCCGATGCCCACAAGCCGGCGTACGACCAGATCATCCAGGGGCTGAGCGGCGTGATGGCCGTGAACGGCGACGAACGCCTCAATCCTCTGCGCGCCGGTTTTCCGCTGTGCGACACCGTCGGAGGGATGAACGCCGCCCTCGCCATTCTGATGGCCCTCTATCACCGCGAGAAGACGGGTGAAGGGCAGATGATCGACGTCGCACTGCTCGATTCGATCATGCCGCTCATGGGATGGGTCGCCGCGAACCTCCTGATCGGCGGCCAGCAGCCCGCGCCGATGGGGAACGACAACTTCACCGCCGCACCCTCGGGCACCTTCCTTACGGCGGATGGCCACATCAACATCGCCGCCAATCAGCAGGAGCAGTGGGAGAATGTCGCCGAAGTCCTCGGAGTGCCTGAGCTGAAGGATGACGTGCGCTTCAGGGAACGGGACGAGAGAAAGAAGAACCGGAAAGCGCTCACGCCTCTGCTCGAGGAGCGGCTGATCCAGCGCCCGACGGCGGATTGGGTCGAGGCGCTGAACGCCAGGGGAGTCCCCTCGGGGGAGATTCTCTCGCTGGAGGACGCGCTCCTCTCACCGCAGGTCGCGCACCGCGGCTCGATCGGCACGGTCCACGCCGCCGAGGCCGGCGAGATCCGCGTGTTCAACCTCACCGCGGCGTTCGACAAGACCCCCGGCGCACTGACCTCACCGCCACCCACGCTCTCGGAGCACACCGACGCCGTGCTCGCGGAAATAGGCTACGGGGCAGACGACATCGCGGCGCTCAGAGAGCGTGGAGTGGTGTAAACAGGCGCCACCAATGCGCACGTGGAGCCGGCGGTGCAAGCTTGCGTGGTTTGCACCGCGGAGCGGTGCCAGAAGGTAGCCGGGCGGTCGAGCGAAGCGAAGACCCCCGGACCAGCGACGCCCTTCACGCGACCCGTGCGCGCAACGCGCGCGCCGCACCCCGGCAGGGGTGCCGGAACGTCGCGTCGATGGACCACGAACCATCCCGAATTTCGGAACGTTTGTTCCCTGGATGGGATGGACGCAACATCCCGATTCATTGGACGGTCGCCGCACGGTTGGGCCGATTTTCCGGCACCCCTGCCGGGGTGCACCGCGCGCTTCGCGCGCGGGGTTGTTTTCGGGACGCGACGTAACCGGCAGTCTGCGACTGCCGGCTACCGTCTGGCACCGCTCCGCGGTGCGCATCCTGCCGGGGGGCGCCCTTCCGGACACCTCCGCAACACTTCAAAAGCTGCGGCTGGAAAGCCGCAGCCACCTCTCCCTACCACCCCGGGGCGATCATGAATCCGAAGACGCCGCTCTCCTCGTTCGGGCGCTGGAAGGGGAAGGCGTAGTAGAGCTGGATCGGAAGATAGCCGCCGAGCAGGATCCGGGCCGCAACACCAGCGCTGGCGACCGGGACGCGCTCGATCGTGTCGCGCTCGAACTCCCACGTCACGCTTTCGTCCTC
>JBHEOL010000103.1:0-4231 GCA_046261635.1 Thermoanaerobaculia bacterium
TACGCGGGCCATTCCGCGAGCTTCTTCTCGCGGATCACGTCCATGAGGCGGATCCATTCGCTCCAGCTCTTCGGCGGCTCGCTCCATCCCGCCTCGGCGAAGACGTCCGTTCGATAGAAGATCAGGCGTGTGTCGACGTACCACGGAACCCCGTAAAGCTGCCCGTCGACGATGTTCGTCTGCCAGATGCCGGGAAAGTAACCGTCGATGTCGACGATTGCCGAGCCGGGAAGCCGCTGGTCGAGTGGCGCGATGGCGCCGATCGCCTCGAACTCCGGGACCCACGTGTTGCCCATCTGCGAGACGTCAGGCGTCGACTCGCCCACGAATGCGGTGAGGAGTTTCTCGTGCGCGGCGGTCCACGGAATCTGCTGGGTGCGGACCCGGATGTCGGGATTTTCCGCGTAGAACTGCGGCAGCAGCTCGTCGATCAGTTCGCCTTCGCGTCCCATCCCCCAGAACTCGATCACCGTCGTGCCGGGCGCGTCCGAAGTGCAGGCGAGTCCCAGCGGCAGAAGGAGTGCCAATGCCCAGCAGAGCGCACGAACGGTTGCCCGCGGCCAGCGATCGATGTTCTGTCTCGTGCTCGTCATCGTATCGAGATGATCGGCGTCGAAACTGCCGACGAGAGGCCGATGAACTGCTTGCTGGTTTCGAACCCGCTGGACTCGGAGTCCGCGCGTCGTGGTCTCGCTCGAGCCGTTCAAAGGGCCACGTCGAACATTGGAGGCGCCTGGCCGGTCAGGGTGACAGGGAGTGGAAGAAGGAGCGGCGTGACGCCGCTCCTTCTTCCGGGTTTTGCATTTAGAAACGGAGCCTCACGCCGTACTGGAACCGGCGCTGGCTTCCGGGGACGATGCTTCTCGGCTTCCCGAAATCGGGGTTGACCGCCGGCAGCGTGAAGATTTCATTGTTGAAGCTGTTGTAAACCTCGTCGTTGGTCACGTTGAAGGCTTCTCCGATGAGGCCGAGCGCGACCGGTCCGAGGTCGAAGTTGTACTCGAGTCGCAGATCGAGCAAGAGGTAATCACCGCCTTCGCCCTCGCCGCGCAGAATCCTCTCGAGCGGCGCGCCCGAGCCAGCTGACTTGTCGAAGATGTCGTAGCGGAAACCGGAGGCGTAGGTGACCACGCCGCCGACGTTGAATCCGAACGGCAGTCCGAAGATCGCGTTCGCGATGAGGCGGTCGTCGTTGAGGTCGTTGGTGGGACGGATCGGAAAGTCGGCGACCGTGGGGAAGTCGAGGCTGAAGAGATCGCCCCCCTGGCTCTCGCCGTTGAGGACGTGCGTATAAGCCAGCCCTCCACCCCAGCGAGAGTCGGCCGTGAACGGCTTGTCGAGCTGAAGGTAGATCGCCTCGTACCAGGTTCTCTTCGTATCCTGGGATGCGAGAATCGCCTGGTAACCGAGACCCTGGACCTCACCCCAACGGCAGCAGGTGTTGTCCGGGTTGAGGTGGCCCCATCCGAAGGTGAATCCGTTGAAGCTTTCGATGTTGCCGTAGCTGAGAGAGCCGACCAGGTCGCCTAGATTCTGGCGCACCCCGATCGTCCACTGATCCGAGTAGGGAGCATCCGTGTCGTTGGCGACGAGGAAGACTTCCGGTCGTCCGACGATTCCCTTGTCGAGGAGGCCGCGGAGGCCGGCAGCCGTGAGGTAACTGGGGTCCCAGGCCGTCGTAAGGCGGCCGTCGGGGAGAGGCGCTCCGTCCTCGCTGAACAGGAAGGTGCCGACCGTATACTGCAGGCGGAACCGTTCGTCGAGCGAGTTGTTGAAGAGGATGCGGTCGTAATACCGTCCCCATCCGCCGAACACGACCGTGTTGTTGTTGCCGGTCACGTCGTAGGTGAAGCCGAGGCGCGGGGCGATCATGTCGTCGATGGCGCTACGATCGTTGCCGTCCGTGAAGTACTTATCCGTGTCGACGAACTGCCCGAGGTTTGCGACTACGTCGGCCGGGGTCACCCAGTCGGTCGGAAACATGTCCGACTCGTAATCCCAACGCACCCCGAGATTGAGGATGAGCCGATCGGTGGGCGACCATTCGTCCTGAGCATAGATGCCGAAGGCGTCGTTGCTTCCCGTGATCCGCGGGTCGCCGATGCCGAAGCGTGCCTCGAACGGCCTTTCGTAGTTCTCGAGTGCCCGGTACTCGTAGATCGGGTTCGAGGTGAAATTCTTGCTCATGATGTAGTCGTTGGAATCGAGGACCGCACCGACCTTGAACACATGCGTGCCGCCCAGCTCGATCGGTGAGAAGGTCAGGTCATCCCGCAGTGAGATACGTTCCTGAGAGATGTCCTGCGAGGTGTCCCGTCCGCCGACGCGGAGCAGGGTCTGATAGTTCTGGCCCACCTGGGTCGCGTCCAGCGGCTGCGGGTTCCAGTTATAGTCCTGATAGCTGATCGAAGCTTCGTTGAAGAAGAGCTGATTGGTGAACTGGTGGCGGAGTGCGACGTTCATGACGTCATTGACGATTTTCTCGGCGGACTCGAAGCTCGTCTGACCGCCGAAGCCTCGGAAATCGGTCTCGTCGCGAATGAACGCGCTGAAATCGAAAATCTGGCTTCCACTCGGCTGATAGCTGAGCTTGCCGAAGATCAGATCGAGACCGAAGTCGCTCGGGAACTCCCCGACGAGGGCCGACAGGCGGCTGACGAGTGCGGGGGGTGCTGCGGCAGCGCCGGAGCCGAGGGTAACGATCTCGTCCCGGTCCTGCTCGTTTCCTTCATAGCTGAGGAAGTAATGCATGCGATCGCGGACGATCGGCCCGCCGAGACTGAGGCCGGTCTGGAGCCGCGCGAATGCCGGGTTGGTTCCGGTCAGCGGGTTTTCGTCGACCAGGTCCTCGTCCTGGAAGAAGGCGAACACTTCACCCGTGAGAGCGTTGGTGCCCGACTTGGTGACCGCGCTGATGACGGCGCTCTCCGCCTTCTGATACTCGGCGGCGTAGTTCTGGGTCAGTACTCTGAACTCCTGGACGGCGTTCTGCGGAAAGGGATTGCCGCGGCTCGAGTCCTGTCCGACGACTCCGCCCTGGATCACGTCGTTCTTGAAGCTCACGCCATCGACGAACACGTTGACCGAGTTCGCCGAGGTCGCGCCCGACTGGAAAGTCTGGCGGAACTCGTCCGAGCTGAGGGTGACTCCCGGAGCGAGGGCTGCGAAATTCATGAAGTTGCGATTGTTCTGGGGAAGGTTCTCGATCTGAGCCGGGGTGACGTTCGTCGTGATCTGGGAAGTTTCCATCTCGACGGCAACCGAGCTCCCCGTGACCGTGATCGTTTCGCTCACCACGGTCGACGGGCTGAGGTTGATGTTCGCCGTTGCGGTCTGGCCTACGAGGAGCTGCAGCTCCTGCGTCATCGGTTCATACGCCGGCGAGGAGACGACGATCAGATAGGTCCCCGGGCGCAGGCCGATCAGCTGGTACGCGCCGTTCCGATCGCTGATCGCCTGGTAGACGTTCCCCGATGCCTGATTCACTGCGTTGACCTCGGCACCCGCGACGGGATCTCCGTCGGGATCCAAAACCACGCCGCGCAACGTCGCGGTGGTCGTCTGTGCGAAGGCAACGGTAGCCGTGACGATGAAAATGAGGAAGAAGATGGCGAGGGGGCTGCGGGGCAGAGAACGGATCCGATTCATGAAGGCTCCTCCTGTCAGGGGTTGAGAGTGGATGATTGGAGTGAGATGGATGCCACGTCGGGAGATCGCGCGCGACTGCCGCATGACTCCCGGATCACAAGGTGGGTGGGAAGGACCTCGAGCCGTGGCTCGCGATCCTGTTCGCTCGCTTCCAGAAGAAGCTCGAATGCCCGACGGCCCAGTTCGGCGATCTCGACGCTGACCGTCGTCAGAGGGGGAGAGACGAACCGCGCGATCGGGATGTCGTCGAACCCGACCACGGCCATCTCCTGCGGGACGCGTACTCCCTGCTCCCGAATCGCGCAGAGAGCGCCGATCGCCATCGCATCGTTCGCTGCAAACACCGCCGTCGGGCGGCGCTCTCGAGAAAGAATCGTGTAGCCCGCCTCGTAGCCGGCCGTCTCGCTGAAATCCCCAATCACCAGAAGCTCGTCGATCCGCTCGACGCCAGCCGCGCGCATCGCTTCACGCCAGGCCCGCAGGCGCTCGGTTGCGTCCGCATTCCCCTCGGGTCCGGAAATGTAAGCGATTTCACGATGCCCCAAAGAAAAGAGATGCTGCATCATCGACCCGGCCCCCTGCG
>JBHEOL010000143.1:0-5517 GCA_046261635.1 Thermoanaerobaculia bacterium
GGCCGCCCCTACGAGGTCAAGGAGGGAGAGGGGGCGTTCTATGGCCCGAAGATCGACTTCGACGTGTCCGACAGCATCGGCCGGAAGTGGCAGCTCGGGACGATTCAGCTCGATTACAACGCGCCGGAGCGCTTCGATCTGACCTTCGTCGGGGCGGATAATGCGGCCCACCGGCCTGCCGTGCTGCACCGGGCGATCTACGGATCGTTCGAGCGCTTCATCGCGATCCTGATCGAGCACTTCGCCGGCGCGTTTCCCCTCTGGCTCGCGCCGGTCCAGGCGATCGTCCTGCCGCTCTCGGAGAAGTTCGTCGAGTACGGCCGTGAGGTGGAGGCGAAGCTGAAGGCGGCCGGGCTGAGGGCGGCGATCGACGAGTCGAACGAGAAGCTCGGGGCCAAGATCCGGACCGCCCAGCTCGAGAAGGTCCCATTCATGCTGGTCGTAGGGGAGAAGGAAGCGCAGAGCGGCGAGGTCGCCGTGCGCAAGCGGACTGGAGGGGACCAGGGAGCGATGCCGCTCGAGAGGTTCATCGAGCACGCCCGCGCGCTCATCGGCTCACGCTCCTTGACTTTGGAGTAGCCGATTCCGTAAATTGAACAGCCGATTCAGAGGCAGACGACCTCGAGGACGTACGAATCCGAGTGACCCAGTGACACGCAGATGATCCGATGACGGCTGCCCCGCAGCCGCGCCGGACCTGCGCGCTCCCGTCGCTCGCTTTTCATTTCAGGAGGAAACAAACATTTTCGGACCACGCCGTTTCATGCGCCGCCCGCCTCGGCTACCCGAGGCCGAAAACCGGATCAATGAGCTGATCCGCGTCCCCGAAGTCCGACTCATCGACGACGAAGGCAACCAGGTCGGCGTCGTGCCGATCGAGCAGGCCCGCACGATGGCGCGGGAGAAGAGCCTCGACCTCGTCGAGATCGCCCCGCAGGCCAAGCCGCCCGTCTGCAAGATCATGGATTACGGGAAGTACCTCTTCCAGCAGAAGAAGAAGCAGAGCGAAGCGAAAAAGAAGCAGAAGGTCATCGTCGTCAAGGAGGTGCAGTTCCGCCCCCGCATCGACGAGCACGACTTCAACTTCAAGAAGAACAACGTCATGCGCTTCCTCGAGGATGGGGACAAGGTCAAGGCGATCGTCCGGTTCCGCGGCCGCGAGATGGCGCACCAGGAGCTCGGTCGGGCCGTCCTCGAGCGCCTGATCACCGAAGTGAAGGAAAAGGGCGCTCCGGAGACGAACTTCGACCTCCAGGGCAACAGGATGATCATCGTCTTGGCGCCAGCCAAGTAAACGCGGGTCTTGGAGTCTAGGGGTCTAGGGGTCGGGCGGGGCTCGATCCCAGCTCACGAGACCAGGCTCTCCGCAGACTCCTAGACCCCTAGACTCCAAGACTTCTGGGAATTTACGGTCTGCCCGATCGAGTTTGGAGGCTGGCTGTTAGGGGATACGTATGCCTAAGATGAAGACGCACCGAGGCGCGGCCAAACGGTTCAAGAAGTCCGCAACCGGGAAGCTCCGCCGCCAGCACGCCTTCCATTCGCACATCCTGACCAAGAAGGGCCCGGGGCGGAAACGCCACCTGGCCGCGAGCACCGAGGTCTCGAAGGCGAACGAGAAGACGGTCAATCGGATGCTCCCGTACCTCTGACCGGAACGGACCGGCGCAGCCGGTCCCTACGCGAGGTCGGGTAACCGGCGGGCCTGCGGCCCGCCCCACGAGCGCGACCGGGTGGCAATTCCCACTGCCTCCTGACCCGGCCGCTCCGAACGAAAGGAAACGAGGAGGAATCGATGCCGAGAGTCAAACGCGGCCCCAAGAGAAAGAACCGCCGCTCGAAGATCCTGAAAGCCGCCAAGGGCTATTACGGGTTGAAGTCGCGCGGTCACCGCATCGCGAGGCAGCAGGTCGAGAAGGGCCTGGTCTCCGCCTTCGCCGGCCGGAAAGACCGCAAGGGTGAGTTCCGGAAGCTCTGGATCACACGCATCGGCGCCGCCGCGCGCTTGAACGGGATCAGCTACTCGCAGCTGATGAACGGCCTCAAGATCGCCGGATCGCCGCTCGACCGGAAGATCCTCGCCGACATCGCCGTCCGCGACGCCGCCGGGTTCACGGCGATCGCGGAGAGCGCGAAGACGGCCTTGGCGAAGTAGTCAGGGAGAAGTAGTCAGGGGAAAGGGACCCCCCTCCCTTCCCTATGAAAAAGGAAGGCCTTGGCCTTCCTTTTTTTTGCTCACATCCTGCTTGTGGCGGGAGCGGGCGGCGGCCCCTTCCCCCTGACTACTTTTCCCTGACTACTTCTACTTCCCCTGACTACTCTCCTACGTGAATTGCCCCAGCACGCGCAGATCGTTCTCGAACAGCACCCGGATGTTCGGAATCCCGAACTTCAGCATCGCGACGCGGTCGATGCCGAGGCCGAATGCGAAGCCGCTCCACTCCTCCGGGTCGATGTTGCAGTTGCGGAGCACCTGGGGATGGATCATGCCGCAGCCGAGGATCTCCATCCAGCCGGTCTGCGAACAGGTGCCGCACCCTTCCCCGCCGCAGAAGGCGCAGGAGATGTCGACCTCCGCCGACGGCTCGGTGAAGGGGAAGTAGCTTGGGCGGAATCGGACCTTCCGGTCCGCGGAGAAGATCTGCTTCAGGAAATGCTCGAGGGTCCCCTTCAGATGCCCGAAGTGGACGCCCCGGTCGACGTAGAACCCCTCGATCTGATGGAACATCGGCGAGCGGCGGAGCGTGATCTCGTCGCGGCGGTAAACGCGTCCGGGTGCGATGACCCGAAGGGGCGGCCGGCGCGACTCCATCACCCGGATCTGCACGTTCGACGTGTGCGTCCGGAGAAGGAGGTCGTCCCCGAGGTAGAGGGTGTCCTGCGTATCGCGGGCGGGGTGTTCCGGCGCGAAATTGAGCGCGCCGAAGTTGTACCAGTCGCTCTCGATCTCCGGCCCCGGCTCCACCGAATAGCCCATCTCGCGGAAGATCGTTTCGATCTCGCGGCGGGCGATCGTCGTCGGGTGAAGGTGGCCCAGCTGCGGGCGGCGCGCCGGGAGCGTCACGTCGAGGACCTCGAGGCGCTCTTTCCGCGACGCCTCCTCGGTTCGCAGCCGCTCCAGCTTTTCCTTGAGCTCGGTTTCGAGGGCGTCGCGGAGCCGGTTGAGCGTCTCGCCCGCCTCCTTCTTCCGCTCCGCGGGGACGCTCTTGAGCTCGGCGAAGAGGGCAGGGACGATCCCCCCCTTCCGCCCGAAATAGCGGACGCGGATCTCGTCGACCGCGGCGGCGGTCGACGCCTGCTCGAGAGAGGCGTGGAACTCGGATTCGATCTGGGGGATTCGGTCGATCATGACGGGGAGTAGTCAGGGAGACGGGGAGTAGTCAGGGAGAAGTAGTCAGGGGGAAGGGAGCGCCCGACGACGGGCCTGCTCAGGGTGGGAGGGGGAACCCTTTCCCCTGACTACTTTCCCCTGTCTACTTCACAACAGGTTCCGCAGCTCCTTGCCCGGCTTGAAGCGAATCGTGTTGCCGGGGGGGATCCTCACCTCGACGCCCGTCTTCGGGTTGCGGCCGATTCCCTTCTTCCGCTGCTTGACCTGGAACACGCCGAAACCGCGGAGCTCGATGCGCTGGCCCGAAGCGAGCGCGCGGCGGAGCCCATCGATGACCGTGTCGACGGCCTGCGCCGCCTTGACCCGCGAAATATCCGTCGACTCCGCGACTTTGTTGACGATATCGGCCTTGATCATCGAGTTCCTCCGAGCCCTCGGATTATAGGAGGATGCGAGGCTCGAGGTCAATTAAACCTCTGATCCGACGCGAGTTGGCGTCGCAGGGCCCCACAGGATGGAAACGACTCCCGCATCGACCGCCCGCATCGACCTCTGGCTCAAGCATGCGTGCGTGGTCCGTCACCGCGCCGAGGCGACCGAGGCGTGCAAAGGTGGGCTCGTGAAGATCAATGGGCGGCGGGTCAAACCGTCCGCCGACATCCGCGCCGGGGATGTCGTCGAGCTCACCGAGCCGCGCTACCGCAAGCTCGTCGTCCTCGGGGTTCCCCCGAAGCAGGTCTCCAAGGAAGCGGCGCGCCTGCTGTACCGGGACGAGACTCCGGAGCCGACACCCGAGCAGGTCGCCGTCCGGATCGCCATGCGGGACGATGGGAGCGGAAGGCCGACCAAGAAGGAGAGGAGAGAGATCGAGCGCTGGAAGGGGCGGTAGTTCTTCAATTCGCCCCTCACCCCGGCCCTCTCCCCGCAAGCGGGGAGAGGGGGAGCGTGACGCTGCGCGTCACGCGTTCACGTACTTTCTGAAATCGACGTTCGCGATCAGGCCGATCGCGATCATGAACATCATCGTCGACGAGCCGCCGTAGGAGATCAGGGGCAGCGGGATTCCGGTGGTCGGCAACAGGCCGATCTGCATCGCCACGTTGATGATGATGTGGAAGATGAAGAACGAGATCAGCGCGATCACGAGGAACGTCCCGGACCTGTCGCGCGATTGCTTGGCGACCATGAAAGCCTGGAGGCTCAGGAACAGGTAGAGAGCCAGCACCACGGCGACGCCGACGAATCCCCACTCTTCGCCGATGACCGCGAAAATGAAGTCCGTGTGTTTGGCGGGAAGGTACTCGAGCTTCGCCTGCGTCCCCTCCTTGAACCCCTTGCCGAAGAGGCCTCCGGACCCGATGGCGATCTTCGCCTGCGTGACCTGATATCCCGATCCGAGCGGATCGCGCTCCGGGTTGAGGAAGATCATGATCCTCTCTTTCTGATACGGCTTGAGGAAGAGGAACCATGCGGAGGGGAGGAGGATCGCGACGATCAGCAGGGCGACGATCCAGTAGCGCAGCCGGATGCCCCCGAAGAACATCGCCGCGGCGATGAGAGGGAAGAAGCTCGCGGCGGTTCCGAAGTCGGGCTGCATGAGGATCAGGAGGACGGGAGCGCCGATGATCAGGCTGACCATTGCGAACGAGCGGAAGTTCAGGTAGGCGCTGTCGTTCGACTCGAAGAACTTCGCGAGGACGAGCGCGGTGAAGATCTTCATGAACTCCGAGGGCTGGAACTGGAACCCCCCGATATGGATCCATCCGCGCATGTTCGCGGTGACGGTCCCCCAGACGAGCAGGTAGACGAGCAGGAGCAGTCCGATGCCGTAGAGCATCATCGAGACGTCGAGGAAGACGTGATAATCCATCGCCAGAAACACGATCATCAGGGCGATGCCGATGAGGACCCAGAGGATCTGGCGCTGCCAGTAGGGAAATCCGGTGAACCAGGTCGCGCTGTAGACGGCGAGACAGCCGATCGCCGCGAGGACGACGGCCGTCCCGATGAAGTTCAGATCGAGACGGGAAACCGTCCGCGACGGGAACGAGCGAACTGCCGTTGCGCTTCGAGCGAGCATGATCTACCGCGTCCGCGTCGGCTGACCGGGGCGGGGGAGGTCTCCTTCTCTGAGTCTCTGAAGCGTCTCGGGGTTCGACAGGTCGATCCGGTCGAGCTCGAGCTCG
>JBHEOL010000168.1:0-7414 GCA_046261635.1 Thermoanaerobaculia bacterium
GAGCTGTTCGGAGCGGAACGAGTGGTGATAGAGCGTCGGAGGCTTCCGCCGGCGCGACTTCCCCTCGTTGGCCACGATCAGCGCCGGAAGGACGAAGGCGACGCAGAGAAAGAAGAGCAGGATGCCGATCCCCGTCAGCAATCCCATCTGGGTCATTCCCCGAAAATCGGTCAGCAGGAACGCGAAGAATGTGACCGCGGTGGTCAGGGCTGCGATGACGACCGAGGGAAGCGTGGTGCGGAGCGTCTGCCGGAGCGCGTCGGGCATCGCGGCGCCACGGTTCCGCTCGTCGACGTACCGGCCGTAAAGCACGGTGTTGAAGTCGATGCCGAGGCCCGCGAGCAGCGCTGCAAACCCCGCAGCCGCCGACGAGAGCGTGCCGTACGCGATCCCGGCAATACCGAACGTCAGCGCCAGGGCCATCGCCATCGGAATCCCTGCATACCCGATCGCCGCCAGCCGCCGGAACCCGTAGAGAAAAAGAGCGAGGACGCCGAAGAACGAGAAGAGGATGTTGGAGACGACGTCTTTCTGAATGAGGTCGGCATCGGCCGTCGAGATGGCGTACCCGCCGGTGAACGCGATCCGGGGAAGCTCGGTCTGCTCCGGCGACTCGGCCGCGAACGCATCGAGAGCCTCCTTCGCGATCTGCCGGCTCTCGGCCATCAGCTCCCGCCCGAACGGAACGTCCTGCGCCGGACGGAGCGGCTTCGTCAGAACGAGGTACGTCGAATGATCCTCGGAGAGGTAGAACCCGCTGGCCGTGTCGATCCTCAGTCCGCCACCCGCGCGCTGGAAACGGTCGAGGTAGATTGGGAGGAAGTTGAACGGATCGTAGCGGATCACGTTCTCCATCGCGCTCGCCTGGGGAGTCTGGAGGAGAGCCCGGTTCCGGGCGACCGACTCGCGGATCGCTTCATCTTCGAGCTTCGCCGCGGCCGTCTCGAGCTCCGCGGGGTCGAGGAAGAGCAGAGCTACCGGCAGCAGCTCGTCGAGAAAATCGATCGGGTTCGGAAGGCGCCAGGTGGCGTTCTCGATCCGCTCGGACGCGGAGAGTCTCTCGCCGAGTCCGTCGATCAGGTCCTCGTATTCACCAGCCTCGCGCCCGGGCGGAACCTGGACGACGGCGACGTGATAGTCGATGGTCCCGATCTCCGACAGCACTTTCCGGAAATCGTTGACCTCACGGTTGTGCTGTGGGACCAGGTTCAGGATGTCGGGATCGAAGCGGAGCAGGGTGGCGCCGGCCAGCCCCAGCGCCGCCAGGATTGCGGCCGTCCAGAGGATGGTCCGCGAGCGACGCAGAGCCAGCTCCGCGATGAAGCCGGCAATGCGCTCAGCCAAGACGGGCCTCGGGGCGGAGAAGGGGTTCGAGAGTGGTCGTCATGAGGTTGGTGTCGGACAGCGGGTCCCGCGGGAGGGAGGTCGCCGCGCCTGATACCATGCGCTTCGAGGGGAGTCAAGAATGGGGAGGGTTGCGACCGTCGTCGTGCTGCTGCTCGCTTCGGCCTGCAGCAGTCCCGAGGAGCTCGATCAGGCCACAGCCGAGCGGATTTTGCGGGAGTCGTCGTTCGAGCTCGAGCCCGTGTATGCCGAGGTGCCCCAGGTCGTGCGCTGGAGCGAGCGCTCTCCGCGGGACGAATACGACGAAAAGTCGCTCCGGACCCTCGCCAATCTCGAGCGCGCGGGGCTGGTGACGCTCGATTCGACCGTCACTGCGAAAGGGGAGACCCGCGTCCAGGCGCGCACGACCCCCGAGGGCTTCGCGATTCTCGGCACCGTTCCCAGCGCTCGCGGCCCCGCATTCCGGGCGCGGATCGCCGACAAGCGGGTGGACGGCGTCCGCAACTTCGTCCGCCACCCTTCTGAGCCGACCGTCGGGCGCGCCGAGATCCTCTGGCATTACGAGAATCCCACCCGCTGGTACGAGCTGTTCGAGACGAAAATCGACAAACCGCTCGGCGAGCCGTTCGTCACACCGATCTCGATTCATTGGGAGGAGGGAGCCTGGAGGTTCCGGATTCTGGCCGGGAAGGTGCCGGCGGGCGGCTGAGGAAGTGGCGGAGGCTTCAGCCTCCGTGGGCGGGCGGCGGCGCAAGGGGTACGCCGGCAGAGGAAAAGATCCTCTGCCACAGCCCGGAGGTTCAGGACTGCTTGTTTTCGGGAAGAAGCTCTTCCATGAGCTCGTCATGGGGCGCGGTGAAGATGCTCTCCGTATCGTCACCTTCTTTGCGCTCGGCGCGCTTTTCGGCCTTGGCGGCCTTGCGCTCGCGCTTGGCCTGCTCCCGCTGGCGCTTCAGCACTGATGGACGGGGTTTTGCCATATTTGCTCCTCCTGAGTGGGCGCCCCCGCAAATCGGGGCGCTCGCCGGAAATGAAACGAGGGACAGGAGCAATCCTGTCCCTCGAGATGTTCGATCGATTTCGGGGTCAGATCGCGATTACGTTCGCAGCCTGCATACCCTTGGGGCCACGAACCGCTTCGAACTCGACCGCAGCGCCCTCGGCGAGCGACTTGAAGCCGTTCCCCTGGATCGCGCTGAAGTGTACGAAAAGATCGGTTCCGTCCTCGGCCGAGATGAAGCCGAAGCCCTTTGCGTCATTGAACCATTTCACCGTTCCGTTCTGTCTCATGCGTGAATCTCCTTTCTGTGATCAGCCAACTCGGAGATTCTGAAACAGCAACTTCTTCGTCTCGGTGATGGAATCACTTGATGCATTCGGACACAACCTCCGATCTGCCAGCCGAAATTCCACCTTCTCCCTTGGGGGGGATCCCGACGACTGGCCGGGGGCCCTGTATCAAACGCCCTTGCTCACCGACTGACCTTCGGATGAGCCCGAAAACGAGCCACGAACCGGCCACGGCGATGCGCACCGATGCGCGCGGGCTGCTCGCTCTCGCCCGGGCGGGACTCAAGCGCCTGTCGGTATCGGAGCCGGAAGTCCAGCTTTCGCCGCTCGCTCGCCTGCGAGCCGGACGATACCTCGCGGCCTTTCTGGTGTTCTCCGGGATGATCGGGGTGCTGCAGTCGGCGATCAGCCGCACCCCGGGCCTGAATCATCCGGCTCTCGCTCTGCTCGGCGGATGCGGCGTCGCAACCGGCCTGGTCGTATGGCAGCTGCCGTGGCAACGGTGGAGGGCGAAGGCACTCGAACCGCTCCTCCCAATCGCATTCCTCCTTCTCGCCGGAGTGCAGTCGGTGGGCGCCAATCCGGCCGCGGTGCCGCCCTTCTTCATCCTGGGGGCGGTCTGGGCGGGCCTCGCATTGCCCAAAGGCGCCGGACTGCGGATCGCGCCGCTGATTCTCGTTGCTCACGCCGGACCGCTGATCCTCACGGGGCGGGTGGAAACGCTGGTGATGACGACGATCATCACGGTCACGGTCGGCGTGCTGGTCGCCGAAGTGGTCGGCCGGGCGTTCTTCGCTCTGCGCGTGGCGCGGGCCGAGGCCGAGCGGATGACCGAGATGTTGAGCGTGACCTTCAACGCGGCGCGAAGGCTCCGGACGCTCGACAC
This sequence comes from Thermoanaerobaculia bacterium, assembly GCA_046261635.1. Classification (GTDB taxonomy): domain Bacteria; phylum Acidobacteriota; class Thermoanaerobaculia; order Gp7-AA8; family Gp7-AA8; genus JBHEPS01. The sequence goes on from JBHEOL010000168.1 coordinate 3,521, forward strand.
CGATGGGATCTACCGCGAACTGGTGGAAGCTGTGCGGTCGCTGGGATTCGACGCGGCGGCCGTGAGCGTGCTCGAGGACAATGGCTCGCAGTTCATGGTCCGGGCGGCGCAGGGATTTCACGCCCCGGTCGACGGATTCGTCCATCTCTCCTCGGACGGCGTCGCCGGCCGCGTTCTCGGCTCGGGCAAGGCCGTATTCATCGAGGATTACCAATCGAGCTCCCTGCGCGTTCGCACGCTAGACGCCGAAGGGTTTTCACTCGTGGCCGGGATCCCGGTCGAAATCGAAGGGGAGATCGTCGCGGTGCTGTTGGCTTGCAATCGCCGGCAAGGGGAACTCGCCGGCTACCTGAGCGATGCGCTGTCGCTTCTCGCTTCCGACGGAGCGGTCGCCCTCTCCAACGCCCGAGACTTCGAGGAGCAGAGGGAGCTGGCGCGCGAGATGACCCGCCGTTCGCTGCGCGATGCGCTCACCGGCCTCGGTAACCGGCGCGCGGCCGATGCCGATCTCGCGGCCGTCCGGCCGGGCGACGCCGTGCTGCTCATCGATCTCGATCACTTCAAGGCCGTCAACGACACCGATGGGCACGCGGCCGGCGACGCCGTGCTCGCCAATCTCGGCTCTTTCCTCGGCGATTCCCTTCGCGGCAGCGACACGGCCGCACGCTTCGGCGGCGAGGAGTTCATCGTCATCCTCTGGCAGGCGGAACGCGAAGCGCCGGCGATCGCCGAGCGCCTTCTCGCCGAATGGCGGGCGACGCGGCCGCGCACCCCCTTCAGCGTCGGCCTTGCCGTTCACGCCGAGAGGCGCACCACGGAGGAGACGCTTCGGATGGCCGATACGGCCCTCTACCGGGCGAAGCGGTCAGGCCGCGATCGTCTCGCCATCGCTGGCGAGCGCCGCTCCTTCATCGCTGCCTGAACCTCGCTCAGAAGCTGTAATAGAAGGTGATCCGTGCGAAGAGGTCGTCGTTCGGAGTGCCGTCGGATCCCGATTCGTAGGTGATCCATTCAATGTTCGGCACAACGCCCAGGTTCTTGTGGAGCTCTACGTCGACCCCTGCGATCACGAGCGTCGATTCGGCAGTCGGATCGAACGGGAGATAAGCGATCCGGTCTCCTTCGGGATTCGGGTCGAACATTCGGTCGACCCTGGCGATCAGGTTGAGATTTTCGCGGAGACTCCAGACGGCGAACACGGAAGCGAGATCGAGATCGAGATCCTCGGTCGGTCTTTTCCGCTGCTGATGCGCGTACTGGGCGCCGAACCGGTAGCCCGTGCCGCGATATCCGGCCACCGCCTGAAGGGTCGTCCGGTCCTCAGCTCCGCGATCCTCGGTGTCGGCGTAGAGCTCGAAAATCGTCGAGGCGGCCGGCGCGAACCCGAGGACCACCGCGGCTTTCTTGCCTGAATTCGTCTCCGTTCCCGTTCCCGAGCCGTTGCCGACCTGCGCCTGGTAGTGGAAACGCCGGTCAGCGAACTTTCCGTTCATCGCGATCCCGAAGTCCCGCGTCGGTACCCAGTGCTGAAGGTCCAGAGGAGTCTTCTCGACGGCCCGATAGCCCCACAGATCCTCGACCGTGTCGAAGGAGGCGTTCTGCCAGATCCCGAAGCGGAAATCCATGTTCTCGTCGCGCCGCCAACGCAGCCAGGCGTCCTTCACGAACGGCTCGAGGCTGGTGTTCGAGACGAAGTCTCCCGCCTGCCCCGCCTCGAATCGAAGCCGGGCCGAGAGCGAGGGACTGAGCTTCTGATCGAACGTCAGGTAGATCCGGCGGAGCAGGAATCCGTTGCGCCCCTCGAGATCCTCGTCGTGATGCTCGAGGATCGAGTAGAAATCGCCGAAGGCGAGCGCCGAGATCTTCGTCGCCTCGAACCACGGCTTTTCCTCTTCCTGAGCGGAAGCTGTGGAAGCGAACAGGAAGACTAGAAGGAGAAGAGCGTGGGCAATCCGCGTCATGCGCGGGTGAGGATAACGTAAAGAATGTGCAAAGTGCAGAAGGCAGAAGGCAGAAGGCAGAAGTAAAGCCAAGCCAGAAGCCAGAAGCCAGAAGCCAGAAGAAAGGCGAAGTCAGAAGGCAGAAGGCAGAAGGAAAGTCAGATGCAAAATCAGAAGTCAGATCGAACGAAGCGCAAGCAGTATCTCGGTCATCCTCGAGGTGGGAACTGGTTCATTTCGTCCCGAATCACGATCCTGCCATTTGGAGATCCTTCGCCGTGCTTCGCCTGCTCAGGATGACAACGGGTTTGCCGTTGCTCTTACTTCTGCCTTCTGCCTTCTGCCTTCTGCCTTGCTCCTACATCCCCGGCGCATCCGCGTCGAGATCGGGCGACGGGCGGTTGTCCCTCAGTTTTCCGAGCGTGCTCTGAATCGCGCGCTTCAGCTTGCCGACGGCGCCGTCGACGGCCTGGACGATCGTTCCGGAGGTGTCCGTCACCGCGATGGGCTGCAGCCCTTCGAGGCGCGCCTCCAGCATGCAGCGCTTGTCGTCGGTTCCCCCTTTTCCGGCGTTCTGGTCGGAAAGGTGGACTTCGACGCGCGTGATCCGTTCCGCAAAACGCGCGAGCCCCGAGTTGATGGACGCTTCGACGTTCGCGATGAGCGCCTCGGTTCCGTCGATGCTGCTGTCGGTGTTGACCTGCACGTCGATCGGCTTCACCTGGCTGGATGCGGACTGGCCCGTATCCTCCTCGGAATCGTCCGGGCGCGGACTCCGCCGGCTCACGCCGTGGTCGCTCAGCGGATCGCCGTCGCGATTCGACCGCTCCTCGTCGGCGATCGGGCTGCTCTGGCTCTGCGCGCTCATCCCTGACGGCTGTTTTTCGTTGTTGCGATCGTCGGTTGGCGTGTCGTTACGGCCCTGCGTCGGGCCGCCCATGTTTTCGCGGTTCTTGGCCATGAAACCTCCTGCGGGGACCGTCGCAAGACTCAGGCCGACCCGTGGCGGAGGATCTTTTCCTCCACCTGCCGTCGCTCCTGCGCGGACGTGGCCCCGTGGCGGAGGAAAGGACCCTCTGCCACACCGCTACGCCGCGGCCCCGTTTCCTCGGGCGACCGAAACGAGCGTCCGCAGCCATCCGCGCACCTGGGCGAACACGAGGAACTCGTCGTAGACCCGCCTTTGCGCGTTCCCCGCGAAATGAGCGCGACGATTGGCGTCACTCAGCAGCTCGCCGAGGGCGTCGGCCAGCTCTTCGTGATTGTTCGGATCGCTGATCCGCACCCCGTCGACTCCCTGCCGGATCTGGTGGCGGATCCCGGTCGCGCTCGAGCCGAGGACCGCGACGCGCTTCCACATCGCCTCGGTCACCGTCAGGCCGAATCCCTCCTCGATCGAGTTCTGCACCACGACCGTCGAGCAGCGCTGAATCGCGTTCACCATGTAGGCGTTCTCGGCCGGCGACACCATCGGAAGCTTCAGGAGCGCGATGTCCCTCTGCAGCTCGGGGGAAAGCTGGAGGCACCGCGCCACGAGCTCGTCGAGAACCTCTTTTCCTTCCGGGTCGTCCGACACCGAACCGGGATCCGGCCCTGCCAGCACCAGCCGCATGATCTCGAGCCGCCGCCTGTGGAGGTCGGGGAAGCTGCGATGAAGTGCCCTCTGCTTGAGGAGCACGAACGCTTCGAGGAGCGGACCCCATCCCTTGAGGCGGTCCCATCGCGAGATCTGCGTCACGATCGGCCGGAACAGCAGGCCGATTTCCTCGTCGTCCGCGTTTGCCGGGAGCCAGCTTCCATCGGGAGCGAGGCGGAGGGCCGGACGTTTGTACGGAGGATGGAGCACCGGAGCAATCTCCGTCGCGAGCCCGGCGTTGCAGAGGATCCCCTGCAGCTTGCGCGGGGAAAAGTCGCGGTTCTTCGGGCTCAGCGGATCGATCGCCGGATGGATGAT
>JBHEOL010000006.1:0-16956 GCA_046261635.1 Thermoanaerobaculia bacterium
CGCTCGTACGACTTCCTCTGCACGTCGATCAGGTTCGGCAGAGCCATGTAGCTCCTGATCTTCGAGAAGTCGTGGCGGACGGGCCCCTGTTTCGGCAATGAATTCATCGGCCGGTTGCTCCTTTAAACGACAGGGTCACGGATGATCGGCGAATGGGCGAAGAAGTTGCCCCGCGGCGGGATCGCGACGGCGCTCGCTCGACACTCATGAATCGACCACCTGGAACTCGGTTGAGGCGAGATCGGCCGCAGGCGGGCGCGGCGCGCAATTCGCGGGACGTCGGTGGAGCCGTATGGAAAGGGACCTCTCCCCCCCTTTCCCGGCTCCGCGTTCGATACGGGATCTCGTCCGGGCCTTCCGATCCGGACAATGAAGACCGCACAGGGTCGTGGTGTTTTCTTACAAGCGACTCTTTGCGCTCGCCATTCCCGACCGAAAATGCGGAGCGCTCCGGGCAACGGCTGAGGCCGCCCCCGGAGCGCTGCATTCGAATTACTGGACGACGACTTTGGCGCCGGCCTCTTCGAAGATCTTCTTGATCTTCGCGGCCTCGTCTTTCGACACGGCTTCCTTGATGGTGCCCGGCGCGCCCTCGACCAGGTCCTTGGCCTCTTTCAGGCCGAGGCTGGTCACTTCGCGGACTGCCTTGATGACGTTGATCTTCTTCTCGCCTGCTTCCTGCAGGATGACGTTGAACTCGGTCTGCTCCTCGACCGGCGCGGCGGCCGCCGCCGGGGCGCCCGCAGCCATCATCGGCATCGCTGCCGCAGCTGCCGAGACACCGAATCGCTCCTCGAGAGCCTTCACGAGGGTGGACAGATCGAGAACCGACATCGACTCGACCTCTTTGACGAAATCTTCAGTGGACATAGCCATTTTTTCAAGCCTCCAAAAATTCTTCGTTTTCTCAAAAAGTTGATTCTTCAGGCGTCACGGTTGGCCGTGCGCCGGGATTCCTGAACTTACGATTCGGTTGCGTCCGCTTCGGCCGGGGCCGGTGCTTCCGTGGCCTCGGTCGGCTCGGTCGTCTCACTGGCTTCTTCGGTTGAACCGCCACCGCGCTGGGTGGAGATCTGGTCGAGGACGATCGCGAGGTTGCGGATGTTCGCCTGAAGCACGGTCACGAGGCCGCGCATCGGGCTCTGGAGAAGGTACAGGAGCTGGGAGACCAGTTCCTCGCGGCTCGGAAGGTTCGCGATCGCCGAGATCTGCTCGGCGGCGACGACCCTGCCGTCCAGCATCGCACCCTTGAACGTGATCGCCGGGACGTCCTTGGCGAACTTGGTGAGCGCCTTGGCCAGAGCGACCGCATCGCCCTGGTTGTAGGCGACGGCCGTCTCCCCCGAGAACTTCTCCCGGAGCTCGATCATCGGCGAGTCCTTGAGGGCGATCAGTGCGAGTGTGTTCTTGACGACGAGATAGTGGGATCCCGACTCACGAACCTGCCTACGCAGCTCCGTGACCTGCGGGACGGTGACACCCTTGAACTCGATCAGGAATGCATTCGTGGCCTGACCGATCTCGCGGTTCAGGGTTTCGACGACCTGGCTTTTTTCTTCGCGGTTCATCGTAACCCTCCTACTCGGCTCTCGCCTCGCCGATGGCCGTGTCGATCTGAATCGATGGGCTCATCGTCGAAGAGATGTAGATGGATTTCATGTAGCGGCCTTTCGCTGCGGATGGCTTGGCCTTCCGGACCGCGGCGATCAGGGAGGCCGCGTTCTCGGTCAGCTGTTCCTGCGAAAAGGAGACCTTGCCGACTGGAACATGGATGATCGCGGTCTTGTCGACCCGGAACTCCACCTTGCCGGACTTGATCTCCTGGATCGCTTTCGCCACATCGAAAGTCACAGTCCCGGTCTTCGGGTTCGGCATCAGTCCGCGCGGACCGAGCACTTTCCCGAGCTTTCCGACCGACCTCATCATGTCGGGCGTGGCCACGACTGCATCGAAGTCGACCCAGCCACCCTGGATCCTCTCGACCAGTTCGTCGCCGCCGGCCATGTCTGCGCCGGCTTCCTGCGCCTCGCGGATCTTCTCACCCGCGGCGATGACCAGCACTCGCTTGGTCTGACCGGTACCGTGCGGAAGAACCGTGGTGCCTCGCACCATCTGGTCCGCATGTTTCGGATTCACTCCGAGCAGCAGCGCGAGCTCGACCGTTTCGTCGAATTTGGCAAACGCGATCTCCTTCAGGAGAGCGAATGCCTCTTCGAACAGATAGGGCCTCTGCTCGACGCGTTCGGCTGCTGCACGGAACTTCTTTCCGTGTTTCGCCATTGCACCTCCGTAGTCCGAGCGACGGGGATCGCCCCCGTCTCCTACGTTGCGTTGATGTTGTCCCGGCACTCTGCCGGGGGTTGAAAATTGAAACGGCTACTCGATGTCGATTCCCATCGACCGCGCTGTCCCCTCGACCGTCTTGATCGCGGACTCGAGCGACGCGGCGTTCAGATCGGGCATCTTGGTCTTCGCGATTTCCTCGACCTGGCTCCGGTTGACCTTCCCCACCTTCTGACGATTGGGAACTCCCGACCCCTTCGGCAGGCCCGCGGCCTTCAGAAGCAGGACCGCCGCCGGAGGCGTCTTCGTGATGAAGGTGAACGAGCGGTCGGAGAAGACGGTGATCACCACCGGGATGATCAACCCGTTCTCCTTCTGGGTCCGCGCGTTGAAGGCCTTGCAGAACTCCATGATGTTGACCCCGTGCTGGCCCAGGGCCGGACCGACCGGCGGCGCCGGCGTGGCCTGCCCCGCGGGGATCTGGAGCTTGATGAATCCTGTAATCTTTTTAGCCATAATTAAACGTCCTGTTCAAAATGCAGAATGCGAAGCCCGAAATCGATACCTGATAATTAGCCCTGAAAAGACTCCACGGTTTGGGGCTTTGCATTCTGCATCTATTAAATTTATCTCGTTTTCTGCCCTGAACCCGCCTGCTCCTCGGCGGCGTCGTAACGCGTCACCTGGAGAAAGTCGAGCTCGACCGGTGTCGAACGCCCGAAAATCGTAACCATCACCTTCAGCGTGTTGCGATCGAGGTTCACCTCTTCGACCACCCCGGTGAAGTTCGTGAAAGGACCATCCGTGATCCGAACGTGCTCGCCGTGCTCGTACACATGCTTCGGCTTCGGCTTTTCCTTCGTCGAGACCACCTGATTGAGGATCGAGTCGACCTCTTCCTGCGAAAGAGGCGTCGGCTTCTTTCCCGCGCCGACGAACCCGGTCACCTTCGGGGTGTTCTTGACCAGATGCCAGGCCTCGTCGTCCATCACCATTTCGATCAGGATGTAGCCCGGAAAGAACTTGCGCTGAACCTCGCGCTTCTTTCCCCCCTTCATCTCGACCAGCGTCTCGGTCGGAATCCGGACGCCGCCGAACTTCTCCCTCATTCCGAGGGCATCGATGCGCTGCTCGAGGTTCTCACGCACCCGCTCCTCGAACCCGGAGTAGGTATGCACGATGAACCACTGCATCCCGCTGGTATCGGTATCAGTCATGACGGTCTCAGACCCGCGCCCCGAGTTGCGTGAAAATGAAATCGATGGCGCGATAGAACACGACGTCGCAAATCCACAGATAGACGCCGAAGAAGACCACCGTCACGAGAACGACTCCCGTCGTGCCGATCACCTCCGGTCGCGAGGGCCAGGTGACCTTCTTCATTTCCGAGCTGACTTCCCGGAAAAACTCGCGCGTTCTCTGCCACCACCCTCTGGGATCGAACTTCATGCTTGCTCCCGATCCGGCTTCCGCCCACCCCGTCCGCGGGGCGATTCCGACCGCCGGATCTCCTCAATATCGTCTGGCAGGCCAGGAGGGATTCGAACCCCCAACCCGCGGTTTTGGAGACCGCTGCTCTACCAATTCGAGCTACTGGCCTGTACTCAACTCCGACTGATGCAGCCGCGGAGCGGCCGCCACAGGTTTACTTGACCTCGCGGTGCGGGGTGTGTCGGCGATCGAATCGGCAGAACTTCTTGAGCTCGAGCTTCTCGGTCGAGGTCTTGCGGTTCTTGGTCGTCGAATAGTTCTTGCGCTTACACTCGCTGCACTGCAGATGGATAATCTCTCTGACTGCGGCCATCGCCTCTGTTCTCCTCGGACGCGTTCCAAACTCCGCGAGCCGGCGCGCCTGCCACGGCACCCGGAGTTCGGAACCCTCTGTTTACTGGAGCCCTCGACGAGATTTGAACTCGTGACCCCGTCCTTACCAAGGACGTGCTCTACCCCTGAGCTACGAGGGCCTGATTTCGGCCATACAACCAATTGATGCGGGCCGCCGACCGATCCCGACGGCAGCGGAAACTGGAGCGGGAGACGGGGATCGAACCCGCGACCAACAGCTTGGAAGGCTGTGACTCTACCACTGAGTTACTCCCGCCGACCGGCCCCCGCCTGCAACCACTAACGGCTGCCGGCCGTCGCTCGAATCCCTTCGAGCGACGGCCGCCAGACGACAGCACAGGCGGGCTGAAAAACGAAAATGGTGGAGGCGGATGGATTCGAACCACCGTAGGCTGGCGCCAACAGATTTACAGTCTGCCCCCTTTAGCCACTCGGGCACGCCTCCATCTCGTCTTGCCGTTCAGACTTGATCCCGGTCGCCGGCACCTAAGTTGAAGGCTTGGAGCTGGCGGCGGGACTCGAACCCGCGACCTGCTGATTACAAATCAGCTGCTCTACCAACTGAGCTATGCCAGCCCGGATTCCCGCAATTTCAAAGAAAAGCCGACAGGGCGGACTTCCACCCTGCGCCTCGGCTCGAGGGACTGAGCCTTATAGCAAATCGCCTAACGGAGGGCAAGCGGACCATATTCCGGTCTCCGGAGCGCGAGGACTCGGCGGTTCGGATCAGAAATCGTGCCTCGGTACCCCAGGGGCCGAATCGAGCTCAGCCCGCCCGTTGCCGCCAGACCTCCCAGGCGAACACGGCGGCAGCAGCCGCCACGTTCAGGGAGTCGACGTGTCCGCTCATGGGAATCGAAAGCCGCACGTCACAATGCTCGAGCACGTTCTTGCGGATCCCCCTCCCCTCGCTGCCGAGGACGATGGCCACTTTCCCGGTCAACCCGGCTCCAGAGAGCGGCTCGCCCTCGCCGTCCGCGCCATAAACCCAGAAACCTTCCTTCTTCAACCGCTCGATCGCCCGGGAGAGGTTGGTCACCTGGGCCACCGGGACCCACTCGGACGCCCCGGCGGAAGCCTTGATGGCGACAGGCGTCAGACCGACGCTGTCATGCTCAGGAATGACCACGAGCCCGAACCCGAATCCGTCCGCCACGCGGAGAATCGCCCCGAAATTCTGCGGATCGGTGATCCCGTCGAGCAGAAATACCCTCTCGACGCTTCCGGCCAGGGCCTCGAAATCGGCGTAGCTCTCCGCCGAGACTTCCGCGACGACCCCGTTGTGGACCCCCTCGCCACTCAGCCGGCCGAGCTCGCGGCCGGCCAAAAACCGGACCGCGACTTTCCCCTGGCGGGCGAGCTCGATGACCCGCTGGTGCCGTCGGGAATCCTCCCGGGCGACCGCGACCCATCGCACGCGCTCGGGATGTGCCCGCAGGGCTTCCATGACTGGATTCGCTCCGTAGACGATCACGCGATTGCTTCCCCCAATAGGCGCGCGAATCGCGGCCCCCGGTAAATGAATCCCGTATAGACCTGAATCAGGTCCGCTCCCGCGGCGAGCTTGGCCCGGGCGGCCTCGGCAGAGTCGATGCCGCCCACACCGATAAGGGGGTAGGACTCCCCCGCGAGACGGCGCAGCTGCGCCAGAACCGCGGTCGACGATTCGAACAGAGGCGCCCCCGAAAGTCCGCCCTGCTGGTCGCTCTCCCTGGAAATCGGCCGGTGATCGAGGGTCGTGTTCGTGGCGACCATGCCGTCCGCGAGCTCGCGACACACTTGCGCGATTCCCTCCACCTCCTCCGGATGGAGATCGGGCGCGATCTTCACGAGGATCGGGTGATCTCCCGCGCCCGCGAAGCTGAGGCTCTTCTTCACGTTGCGCATCGATTCGAGGATCTCCCTCAAGTGGCCCGGACGCTGAAGATCGCGCAGGTTCGGGGTGTTGGGAGAGGAGACGTTGACCACGACGGCATCTGCCCAGGGCCCCAGGATCTCATAACACGCCGCGTAAGCCGCCGGAGCGTCCTGGGACTCTACGTCCCGATTCTTCCCGATGTTCACGAAGAGCGGGACGGGGCGTTTCACGGCTGTTTCACGGCGTTCCACGAGCCGGCGCAGCCGGCCCGCGACGACAGCGGCTCCGTCATTATTGAACCCCATCCGGTTGATCAGCGCCCGTTCGGCCGGATAGCGAAAAAGCCGCGGCTTCGGGTTTCCCTTCTGGGGACGCAGCGTGACCGTGCCGACCTCGACGAACCCGAAGCCGAGGGCGCTCAGTGCCTCGACCATTTCGGCGTTCTTATCGAAACCGGCGGCCAGGCCGACTTTCGAGGAAAACTCGAGACCCCACAACCCGACCGGCTTGACCCGCGGTGAGTAACGGCGCTCGATAGCCGAAACGAGAGGAGGGAAGCCCTCAATCCTCTGAAGAGTCCATGCGGCGAGCTCGTGCGCCGTTTCGGGGTCCAGTCGGAAAAGAAGCTTCTTTCCCGTTTCGTAGAAATCAGTCATCGTCAGCCGAGCAGCGCGCGAAACGCAGCCACTCGCTCTCTCGGGGAAAGGATCTTTCCGAGGCCCGGGGTTCTGCTTCCGGCCTCGAGAAGCGGCAGCACCCGCGCGAGCTCAGGTCCGTGGGACGAGCCGGTCGTCGCGATCCGAACGGGCATGAACAGCTTTTTTCCCTTCGCTCCGGTCGCTCCCTTCAGCCTCTCAGTGAGCGCCTGAAAGTTCTCGGCCGATTCAAGAGGAGCTCCCCTCTCCAGGTCTGCCGAGAGCGCCTCGATCACACCTCGCATCGCCGGGTCCTCGAGGGCTTCGCGCACTCCCTCCTCGGAGAGTCCCCGGGAGGGGTCGAACTCGAAAAAGATCCTCATGGCCTCGGGGATATCGGGGAGACGGTCGGCTCCGCTCTTCACCACCTCGATGGCCTGATCGAGCCATGCCTCCGCCTCGCTCCCTCCACCCGTCAGCCAGCCGCGGTGCTCGAACTCCCGCGAGAGTTGCCGGCGAAGCCATCCCGTTTCGGTGGTCTTCAGGTACTGGCCGTTCATCCAGAGCAGCTTCTGCGGATCGAACACCGCCGGAGCGGCGTTCACCCGGTCGAGAGAAAAGAGGGCGATCGCCTGCTCCCGGCTGAAGATCTCGCCTCCTTGCGGGGGAGACCAGCCGAGAAGCGTCAGGTAATTCACCATGGCGTCGGACAGGTAGCCGGCTTCACCGTACTGCGAGACCGATGTCGCTCCGTGGCGTTTGGACAGCTTCGTGCGGTCTTCTCCCAGGATGAGCGACACGTGCGCAAACAGAGGCTCGGGCCATCCCATGGCGCGATAAACGAGTACCTGGCGATGCGTGTTCGTCAAGTGCTCCTCGGCACGGATTACATGGGAGATTTCCATGTGGTGGTCATCGACCACGACCGAGAAGTTGTAAGTGGGCATCCCGTCGGATCGGATGAGAATGAAGTCTCCGAGTGATTCCTTCCGCCAGGTGACAGACCCCCGAATGAGATCGTCGATCGTGACGTCCGCATCGAAGGGGGCATCCGGCTCTTTCGGGACGTGGAATCGGACGACGTGCGGCAGCTTCGCCTCCTGGGATTTCCGTCGTCTCTCCTCAACGGGGAGATTCCAGCAGGTGAGGTCGTAGTGAGGCGGTCGCCCCGATGCCTCGGCTTCCGACCGCTTCCGATCGAGAGTTGCCTCGTCGCAGAAGCAGGGGTACGCAGCTCCCTTGTCGACGAGCTCGGCCGCAGTCGCGGCGTAAATCGAAAGTCTTTCCGACTGGCGGTAAGGCCCATGCACCCCTCCGATGTCCGGACCTTCACTCCATTCGAGGCCGAGCCAATGGAGATCGGACAACACCAGATCTTCCGAATCTCTCGTGGACCGAACCTGGTCGGTGTCCTCGATTCGGAGGATCAGGGCTCCGCCGTGATGCTTTGCGAAGAGCCAGTTGAAGATCGCAGTTCTCGCGCCTCCGACGTGAAGATGGCCGGTGGGCGAGGGGGCGAATCGGACGCGAACGGAACGGGATGAATCCAAGGGAGCTCCTGGCCGGAAAGTTCCCGGCAATATAGCGCATCGTATGCGGTCGATTCCCAGCCGGACGGACGCCCTTCAGCCGTTGACGAGCAGGACGATCGCCATCGCGACCATCCCTTCTTCCCGTCCCGTGAACCCGAGGTGATCGGTGGTCGTCGCTTTGAGGCTGACGTTCTCAACGTCGAGAGACAGGAGCGACGCCACCGACTTCCGCATCGCGTCACGGTGCGGAGCGAGCTTCGGCTTCTGTGCGACTACGGTCACGTCGAGGTTGGCGATCGTCCACCCCGCCGCAGTCACGATTCGATGTGCTTCCCCGAGGAAAAGGCGGGAATCTGCCCCAGCCCAACGGGGGTCATTGGAAGGGAAATAGCTTCCTATGTCACCGGCCGCCACTGCGCCGAGAAGGGCGTCGGTGATGGCGTGGAGAACGGCGTCGGCGTCGGAGTGGCCGCCAAGCCCTCCCCGGTCCGCGATGCGGACCCCGCCGAGGATGAGAGGGCGCGCCTCCTCGAATCCGTGAACATCGATCCCCTGGCCGATTCGAATCATTTCGCCTCTTCCGCCCCGAGCGCGCGCTCGACGCTTTCGATGTCGCTCAGACGGGTGACCTTGATATTGCGTTCCTCGCCTTCGAGCACTCTCACCGGATAGCCGTAGCGTACGAGGAGGCTTGCATCGTCCGTCCCGACGAAACCCTCGGCCCTCGCGCGATGGAGGCACTCGGAGAGGAGCTCGACGCGGAAACATTGGGGGGTCTGCGCGGCGATCCATTCCTCACGCCTCGGCGATTCGGCGATGACGCCGTTCGAAACCCGATGGATCGTCTCGGTCAGGGGCCTGCCCGGGATCGCACCACCGGAATCGCGGGCCGCCTCGAGAAGCGCCAAAAGCAGTTGCTCGCTGAACAGAGGGCGAACGGCGTCGTGAACGGCGACCAGCGGCGCACCCTCTGCCTGGCCGAGTGCGTTTGCAACCGATTCCTGGCGATTCGCACCTCCCTCGACCAGACGAATCGGCTTTTGCCAGTGAGGACTCGCCACGATTTTGCGCGCCCGATCCATTTCGGAAGAAGGAACCGCGACGACGATCCGGGTCACGAAGCGGGAGGCATCGAACCGTGAAAGCGCCCAGGTGATCAATTCCCGGCCGCCGACTTCCACGAACTGCTTCGGAACCGTTCCGCCGAAGCGCGAACCACTGCCGCCCGCCGGAAGGACGGCGACACAACGCAGGTCATCGGCGGGTTGGCTCATCGCGGAGAAAAAAAAGAGCGAAACGTTCCACGTCTCGCTCTCGATCGTACTGGGCAATGGCTGAGAGGTCAGACCTCCATGATCTCGGCTTCTTTGTGCTTGAGAGTTTCCGCGACCTGCTCGATGTAGCGGTCGGTGACTTTCTGGATCTCGTCATGGGCTCTTTTTTCTTCGTCTTCCGAGATCACGTGATCCTTCTGCAGCTTTTTGATCTTGTCGTTGCCGTCGCGGCGCACCTGCCGGATTGCAGTGCGGGACTCCTCGGCCATGTTGTGCGCCTTCTTCACCATCTCCTTCCGCCGCTCCTCCGTGAGAGGCGGGATCGGGATCCGGACGACCTTTCCGTCGCTCGAAGGATTCAGGCCGAGATCCGCGGATCGGATTGCCTTTTCGACGGCGGGAATGACGCTCCGGTCCCATGGTTGAGCGACGATCATGGATGGCTCGGGGATGGTCAGCGCGGCCACCTGGTTCAGCGGCGTGTCGGTCCCGTAATAGGGGACGACGACTCCGTCGAGCATCGACAGCGAAGCCCTTCCGGTCCGGAGCTGCCGGAACTCGGAGTGCAACGCCTCGATGGCTCCGTGCATTCTGCGATCGAGATCGCTGAGAACTTCCTTCACTTCCATTCAGACCCCCTCAACGGGAACCTGATCCGGCTCGTCCGACACGATCGAGCCGACTTCCTGGCCGAGAACGGCGAGCCGGATGTTCCCCTTCTCCCAGATGGAAAAGACGCAGATTGGAATGGCGCTTCCGCGCGCAAGGTCGATCGCCGAGGCATCCATGACCTCGAGCCGGTCCGAGAGCACGCGTTGGTAGCTCAGGCGCGGAATCTTCGTCGCGGATGGAACGGTCTTCGGATCGGCGGTATAGATGCCGTCGACTTTCGTGGCCTTGAAGATGATTTCGCATCCGAGCTCGCTCGCTCGAAGGGCCGCGGCTGAATCGGTGGTGAAGAACGGGTTTCCCGTCCCTCCCGCGCAGATCACCACCCGTCCCTTCTCCAGGTGCCGGATCGCGCGACGCCGGATGAAGGGCTCTGCGACTTCGGACATGGTGAGTGCGGTGGTCACCCGCGTGACGATGTCGCGGTGCTCGAGCGCGGCCTGCAGAGCCAGCGAGTTCATGACTGTTGCGAGCATCCCCATGTGGTCGCCGACGACGCGGTCGATGCCTTGAGACTCGGCGTTGATCCCGCGAAAGATGTTCCCCCCCCCGATCACGATGGCGATCTGCACGCCGAGCGAGTGAACGTCGGCGACTTCGCCCGCAATCATGCCGAGAGTGTCGGGATCGATGCCGTACTTGCGGTCGCCCATGAGGGCTTCGCCCGACAGCTTCAGAAGGATGCGGCTGTACTTAGGTTGCGACGTCATGGCCGTCCCGGTCACTTTATATACCACGGGTCCCGCGAGAAGGAGAGAAAGCAGGGCGGGTCCCCAACGCGGACTCGCCCTGCCGGGGCAGCGGGATCAGAGTCCAGCCTGCTGCATGACCTCGGCGGCAAAATCCGCGCTGCGCCGCTCGAGACCCTCACCCAGCTTATAGCGGGTGAATCCTGTCAGCTCGATCGACGTTCCCGCCTCGCGGCCGGTCTGCTCGAGAAGCTGGCGGATCGTGGTCTTATCCTCGCGGACGTACGGCTGCTCGGTCAGAACCGTCTCACCGTAGAACTTCTCCATTTTCCCGGAGACGATCTTGTCGACCACGTTCTCGGGCTTGCCGGACTTGAGCGCCTGGTCGCGCGCGATCTCACGCTCGGTGTCGAGGTCGGCCTGCGTCACGTCATCCCGGCGGAGGAAGCGCGGCTCCGCGGCGGCGACATGCATGGCGACATTCGAGGCGAGCTCGGCCAACTTCTGACGGTCGCCACCTTCGGCTTCCATCTTCACAATGACCGCGATCTTGCCGTTGCCGTGAATGTAGGTCCCGAACACGGTGCCGGGAGTAGATTCATAGCGGACGAAGCGGCGGATCGAGATGTTTTCTCCGATCTTCGCGATATTCTCGCTGACGATCTGCGCCACGGTCAGCCCCTCGGCGTCGTCCGTCCATTTCTGTTCGGCCAGTTGTTCGACCGTCTCGGCCGGGGAGCCGGCGATGACGCCGGCGATTCGCTCGACCAGGCCGCGGAACTCGGCGTTCTGCGCGACGAAATCAGTCTCCGAATTGACCTCGACGGCGACTGCCTTGCCGTCGACCACGCCGGACCAGGCGATCCCTTCGGAGGTGATCCGCCCTGCTTTCTTCCCGGCGGCGGCGAGACCCTTCTTGCGAAGGACCTTCACGGCCTCGTCGAAATCGCCGTTGGCCTCGGTCAGCGCCTTTTTGCAATCCATCATTCCGGCTCCGGTTTTTTCGCGGAGCTCTTTCACCTGAGCTGCAGTAATTTCAGCCATGAGCATCTCTCCAGTCTGGATGGGGAAGGCGCGGAAGGGAACGGAGGGCGCCATCCCTGTGCAAGCCACGGGAGGGCGCGTTTCCCAAGTGGGGAACGCGCCCTCGGGTCGGTATCGGATCAGTGCGCCGGGGGAGCGGCGACGGTCTCGGGGCTCTCGGCGGACTCGGGTGCGATCTCCTCACCCGCGTCGGCTGCGCCCTCGGTCTCGTACTGCAGATCGGCGTCCGCCTGAGCGTAGCCCTCGAGCACGCTGTCCGCGATTTTGGACGTGAACAGCCGGATCGCGCGAATCGCGTCGTCATTCCCGGGGATCACATACTGGATGTCGTCGGGGTCGCAATTCGTATCCACGATTCCGACCACCGGAATGCCCAGTTTTCGGGCTTCCTGTACGGCGATATGCTCTTTCTTCGGATCGATCACGAAGATGGCATCAGGAAGACCTTCCATTTCCCGAATCCCGATGAGATTCTTCTGGAGCTTGTCGCGCTCTCGATCGAGAGAGGCGCGCTCCTTCTTGGACATCTCCTTCTCCTCATCACCGAGAACTGCCTCGATCTCCTTCAGACGCTCGATCGATTTGCGCACGGTAGTGAAGTTCGTCAGAGTGCCACCCAGCCAGCGGCTGTTCACGTAGAACATTCCGCAGCGATTCGCTTCTTCGACGATCGCATCCTGGGCCTGTCTTTTGGTCCCGACGAAAAGGACCCTCTTGCCCTGTCCGGCAAGCTGTGTAACGAAGGCGGAAGCTTCCTTAAAGAGCTTGAGCGTTTTCTGCAGGTCAATGATGTAGATCCCATTGCGCTTGCCGAAGATGTATTTTTTCATCTTCGGATTCCAGCGCTTGGTCTGATGACCGAAGTGAACGCCAGCTTCCAAAAGCTCTTTCATCGTAATAGAGACGGCCAACGGTTCCTCCTTTGTTTGAAAATTAGCGGCTTCAAACAATCTCTGTTCCCCCGGGGGGGGACGTTCTTTCAATGACGGCCTGGGCCCGGCCGCAAGGCATGTCTGACCTGTCTGCAAAAAGAAAGGACAGGGAACCGTCCGTCCCCTGTCCCTCACCTTCAGCAAACCTGAAGCAAAACCATCGAATCAGCGCTTCGAGAACTGGAAGCGTGCGCGGGCACCCTTCTGTCCGTACTTTTTGCGCTCCTTCATGCGCGGATCGCGCGTGAGAAGCCCGGCCTTCTTGAGACGCTTTCTGAGCTCGCCGTTGAAATTCAGCAGGGCGCGCGAGATGCCGTGCCGGATCGCTCCGGCCTGCCCGCTCGGGCCACCGCCGTCAACAGTCACCACAATGTCGAAATGGTCGGCCGTCTCGGTCAGCGAGAGCGGCTGCTTGATGACCATCTTCAGAACGTCATTCGGGAAGTAGTCTTCGATCGTTCGCTTGTTGATCACGAACCTTCCCGTACCCTGACGGAGGTGCACTCGCGCCGTGGAGGATTTCCTTCTTCCGGTTCCGTAATACTCAGCCATTCATCCGTCCTTGAGGGGGTCAGCCCCCGATTTCGAGCTTCTCCGGCTGCTGGGCCTCGTGCGGATGATTTCCACCGCGATAGACCTTGAGCTTCTTCAGCATCTTCCGCCCCAGCTTGCTCTTCGGGAGCATGCCCCAGACGGCCTTTTCGATCATCATCTCGGGCTTCTCGATGCGGACGAACTTCGCCTGCCGCTCCTTCAGCCCGCCCGGATATCCGGTATGACGACGGTAAGCTTTCTGTTCTTCTTTGGCGCCCGTCAGCACCACTTTCTCGGCATTCAGCACGATCACGTGATCGCCCGTATCGAGAAACGGTGTGTAGGTCGGCTTGCCCTTGCCGCTGATGATCGTCGCAATCGTCGTCGAAAGACGGCCGAGAACCTGCCCCTCCGCGTCGATGATCCACCAGCGGGGCTTGATGTCGCCTTCTTTCGGGAAATAGGTACGCATGACTCTCCCTGCCAAGACCGGGATAACCGGTTTTCAATTCGGAAATTTCAACAGGCCTGCCGTTCCGACGTAAGCCCTCCGGAGCGCTTGCCTGGATACTCGCTCCCTGCCCACGCAAAGGGCCTGAAACGGTAATCCAACGAACGCGACCCGTCAAGGGTTCATTCCCTCATATGGCCTGCCGCGGACCCCTCCTGACGAGGCCCCTATCCCTGTGGTACAAGCGGCCCCGCCGCCTCGTGCGGAAATTCGCTGAGTCGAGGAGTTCCCCCAAGTGCCAGCCCAAATTCTCGACGGGAAAATCGAAGCCACCCGAGTCTTTCACGATCTGCAGCCTCGGATCGCCGCCCTCGCCGCCCGGGGGATCCAACCGAAAATCGTCGTGATCCGCGTCGGTGAGGATCCCGCCTCCGAAATTTACGTCCGCAGCAAGGCGAAAAAGGCCGAAGAGCTCGGCCTGTCGGGCGAGATCCGCCACTTCCCCGAGACCCTCTCCGAGTCCGAGCTCCTGGCCGAGATCTCCCGGCTCAACCGCGATCCCGAAGTCGACGGCATTCTCGTCCAGCTCCCACTTCCCCCTCACATGAGCTCGAGAGCGGTCGTCGACGCGATCGACCCCGCCAAGGATATCGACGGGTTTCACCCCGTGAACGTCGGGAGGCTCCAGCTCGCCCAGCCGTCCCTGCGCCCCTGCACCCCGGCCGGCATCATGCGCCTGATCGACTCCACCGGCGTAGGGCTCTCCGGCGCGCGCGCGACCGTGGTCGGGAGAAGCGATATCGTCGGAAAGCCTGCCGCGACGATGCTCCTGCACCGGCACGCCACGGTCACGATCTGCCACTCGAGAACTCGGGACCTGGGGGCGGCCGTCCGCGATGCGGACGTGGTCGTCGCCGCGGTCGGCAAGCCCTGCCTGATTCAGGCCGAGATGGTCCGGCCCGGCGCAATCGTGATCGACGTCGGAATGAACCGGCTGCAGGCCGGGGATGCCGGAGTCGAGCTGCTCGGCCCCGCCAAGCGGCAGATTCTCGAGCAAAAGGGGTCGGTGCTGGTCGGTGACGTGGAGCTCGAGAGCGTGGCGGAAGTCGCCGGATGGATTACTCCCGTCCCGGGAGGGGTCGGCCCGATGACCATCGCCATGCTCATGGCGAATACGGTCGAGGCTGCCGAGGCCCGCCGCCGGTGATCTTCAAGGTCGGCCTCACCGGCGGGATCGCCTCCGGCAAATCGACGGTGGCGGGCCTGCTCACCGATCGCGGCTGCACGGTCGTCGATGCCGACCGGATCGTCTCCCAGCTCTACGAGCCGGGCCGCGCCGGGCATCAGGCGCTGCTGGGCGAGTACGGACCGGGCATCCTTCTGGACGACAACTCGATCGACCGGGCCAGGGTGGCCGAGATCGCGTTCTCGTCCGCGGAGTCCGCCGCGAGGTTGAATTCGCTGATTCACCCCTTGGTGCTCGAAGCGCAGGAGGAACTGATCGAAGCGGAAGCGAAACACGGCGAGGACCGGATCTTCGTCGTCGAAGCGACTCTGCTGCTCGAGTCGGGGGGAAGAGCGCGGTTCGACCGCGTCATCGTCGTCGACCTCGATCCGAAACTCCAGCTCGCACGGGCAGTCGCTCGAGGGATGGATCCCGAGGATGCGCGGCGGCGAATGGCGCGGCAGATGCCGCGAGCCGAGCGTCTCGCCGAGGCGGACTATGTGATCGACAACTCCGGATCGCTCGACGAGCTCGAGCGTGCGGTCGCGGAGGTGTACGCCCAGCTCCGCCGGGAGCTCGCACTCGCCAGCGAATCGGGCCTCAAATGAAAAGCCCCCGCCGTGGGCGGGGGCTTTTCTGAACCTCGTCGTCGTTCTTGCTTACTGCTGGGTGCCCGTCGTGTCGGTCATGGTCGTGTCGGTCATCATGGTGTCGGTCATCATGGTGTCGGTCATGGCCGTGTCGGTGTACATCGGGTCAACGGTGTCGACCATGACGGTGTCGGTCGCGGCGGTGTCGGTGATCACCGTCTCTTCCTTGGCGCAGGCGAGAGCGAGAATTCCGACGGCGAAAACAGCGATCAGCGTAAGTACCAGGGACTTCTTCATTCAGTATTCTCCTTAAATTCGTGTCACTTCGGGATTTCGACCACTCAAAACGAAATCGTTTCGAGAACTTGAGAACCAGGACTGCTGCCTTGCTTGGCACAACGAACGCTGGCTGCCTAGATCACCTCGTTTCGCATCAAGGTTCGAATTGTTCTACGAGCGCCTTCCGCTGCTCAGCCGGGTCGCGGATCGACTCAAGCAAGCATCGTGCACTCCCAGACAGCGGGGAACCACAAAACCGGTGTATATCTTAGGTGCGGCTCACTCAATGTCAAGCAGAGCTCGGAAAGCACCCCCGTCCATGGACTCCCCGCGGAGGCTCACAATCAGCACCGAGGCGGGTGTCGAGATCGTTTGGGATCATTATTTGAATGAATCGTCTTCCCGGGCTTTTCTGGTCGTTCCCGGCTTCTGGCGGCATCGGCGCCATCCCGCGATCACCGCCCTCGCGTCTCGATTGCAGGAGCGTGGTGGCGTGGCCGTGATGGACATCCGGGGGCATGGCGAAAGTGGGGGCCGGTTCGGCTTCAACCGAAGCGAGCATCTCGACGTCGCGGCGGTCGCCGCGGAAATGCTCCGAATGACCCGCGCCTCACGCCTGGACATGATCGGCTTCTCGATGGGGGGGGCGATTGCAGCCACGGCCGCGGCTCGCCATCCCGAGATCCGGTGGGGAAAGATTCTTCTCATATCTCCGGTCGCGGATTTTCGCCGTCTCCGCCCCCGGCTCAATCCGTTTCTCGCGCACCGCCACCTGTCGGCGAGCCAGATCGTCCGCGCCCCCCGATTCGACTGGGGTTTCTGGTTTCACTCGAAAATTCAGGCGGAGGACGAAATCGGGAAGGTGAGGGTCCCCGTCACCATCGTCCACGTCCGTCGCGACTGGCTCGTTGACGATTCCCATGGCGCGAGACTCCACGAGCGCTGCAGGAGCTCAACTCTTCATCTGCTGGAAATCCCCGGACGCTGGCACGCCGACCGGATCCTGACCGAAGTCCCCGAGGCCTTCGAGCCGGTGCTTCGCGACTTTCTCGAGAGCTGAAAAAGAGGGCCGCCGCGCGGCGGCCCTCTTTTTCAGCTCTCGAGAAAGTCGCGAAG
>JBHEOL010000107.1:0-7979 GCA_046261635.1 Thermoanaerobaculia bacterium
CTCCTTGATCTCGCCTCGCAAGCTCCACCAGCGCGGCCCCTCTGGTTTCTTTCACAGCCTCTCAGGATGACGCCGGGACCCCCGGATCTTGTCTTTGCCTTTACTTCTGCCTTCTGCCTTCTGCCTTCTGACTTATCTTCACTTCATCCACTCGTACGTCGCATAGTGCCCGCCGTCCATGCCCAGGCGCTCGTAGACTTTCTGGGCGCGGGTGTTGCGGCGGTCGACGTAGAGGCGGATGCCGGCGACCGAGTCGTCGTTCTCGGCGAGGGCGCGGAGGTGGGCGTAGAGAAATGAGTAGACGCCTTTCCCGCGCCACTCCGCCTCGACCCACACGCTCTGGATCCACCAGACCATCCGGGCGCGCCAATCGCTCCACTCGAACGTGATCATGAGGCTCCCGACGACCGTCCCCTCGGCTTCGGCCAGCCAGTAGTGGCCGAGCGAGGGATCCGAGAGAGCCCGGGCCACCCCGCGGCGCACGATCTCCGGATCGAGCGTGAGTCCTTCGGTTTCCCGCGCCATCGACTCCTGGAATCGGGCGATCGTCTCCGCATCGTCGGGGCGCGCGCGCCTGCAGGAGAGATCGTCCGGAGATTTCCCCTCACCTTCGCTCGTCATCCCATACACTCTATCCGAAGCGGCGCAGTCGTCGCGATCTCCCTTGAGCAATTCAGAACCCCTCCCGCAGCCGACCCGTTCCGAGACGAAACGCGCCCTTCTGATCCTGGTGGCGTCCGCGTCGTTCTTCGGGCTCATGGCCTTCACGGCAAAGCTCGCGAGCGCGCACGTGGGCGGCGCGCAAGTCGCGATGATCCGGTTCGCGGTCGGACTCGTTCCGATCCTGCTGATCCCCGCGCTTCGCCGCCAGGCCTTCACCTTTCACCGAATCGACGTCCTCTTCTATCGCGGCGTTCTGGGTGGCTTCGCCGTCCTCCTCTACTTCCTGGCCATCGAGCACATTCCGGTCGGCCTCGCCACGCTTCTGAACTACATGTCTCCGATCTTCGCCGGCCTGTTCGCGGCCGCTTTCATCGGCGAGCCGATTCGGGGACGCGTCGCGCTTCCGCTGGCGATCGCGCTGTGCGGGATCTATTTCGTCGTGCGATCGCACGCGGCGCCGGGAGAGCTCATCGGATTCGGCCGGTGGGAAGCGGCGGCGCTGCTGTCGGCGGTCTTCTCCGGCTCGGCGGTCACCTTCATCCGCCTGGCGCGCCGCACCGAGGGGTCGTGGGCGATTTTCGGGTCGCTGTCGCTGTTCGGGCTGCTCGCAACGGCGCCGTTTGCCGCGGCCACCTGGGTCCGGCCGAGCGCTTTCGAGTGGCTGCTTCTGATCGCGGTCGGGGTGGTCTCGATCGTCGCCCAAATCCTGATGACCCACGCCTACCGGTGGGTCGAAACGCTCGTGGCCGGGACGGTTTCGCAGCTCGGGGTCATCGTCTCGATGCTTCTCGGAGCGGCCTTCCTCTCCGAATCGCTGACGGCCCTCTCGATTCTCGGAACGGCGCTCGCCATCCTCGGCGTCTCCCTGGTCATCCGGGCAACGACGGCACACGCGCGTCTTGCGGCGGGAGCCGCGCCCCCGGCCTGACGTACAATTCAGCAATGCAGCAGGAGAGACGCACGGCTCCGGATGAGCAGTCGAGCTCGGAATTGGAACGGATTCCCCGGTTCGGGACCGTGGCGATCGTCGCGTACGCCCTCCTCGCCGGTGCCGTCATCTATGGCTCGTGGCGCGTCCTTTCCCCCTTCATGACGCCGATCCTGCTGGCCGCAGTCATCGTGATGCTGACCTTCGAAATGTTCGAGCGGCTCGCCGCGAAGCTCGGAGAACGACGCAACACCGCAGCGCTGCTCATGCTCCTGTTCGTGACACTGGCTCTCGCCCTCCCGGCGCTGCTGCTCGTGACGCTGCTGGTTCAGGAGGCGACTTCCATCTTCGTGAAGCTTCAGGAGGCCAACTACCAGAGCTTTTTCGATTCTTTCCAGCTCGACGAGAGGCTTGCGACGGTCAAGCGGATCGCCCCGTGGCTGAGGATCGAGTCGATCCCGATCGGCGACCTCGTCATGAACGTCGTACGGCAGGTTCCTGCGCTCGTCGCGACCCAGGGCGGGAAGGTCCTCGCCGGTTTCTTCAACATCTTCCTCGGTTTCATCATGATGCTTCTCGCCGCGTTCGTCCTCTACACATACGGAAATCGCATATCCCGCGAGGTCAAGCTCCTCTCCCCTCTCCCCGATGTCTACGACGAGCAGATCATGCTCAAGTTCAGGGGGGTGATCGACGCCACGTTTCGTGGCCAGCTGCTGACCGGCCTCGCGCAGGGCTTCGTGACCGGGATCGGACTCGCCATCGCGGGGGTTGACGGAGCGATCCTCTGGGGCTCGGCCGCGGCCATCGCCTCCCTGGTTCCGATGGTGGGCGCGGCGGCGATCTGGATCCCCGCAACCATCTACCTCGGCTTCCTCGCCTCCCAGGGCTCCGTCGGATGGTGGCGCCCCATTTTCATGCTCATCTGGGGCGTCGGCGTCGTATCGCTCGTCGACAATGTGATTCGCCCCCTCGTCATGAGGCGCGGGGCGAACCTTCATCCGATCGTCCTGCTCTTTGCGATCTTCGGCGGGCTCCAGGTCTTCGGATTCACGGGGCTCTTTCTCGGCCCTCTCATCATCGCCCTGCTGATCACCGTCGCCGAGATCTACAAGACGGCCTTCCAGTTCTCCATCGAGCAGAGCAATAAGGGAGACCGCCGCGGCGGGAGCCAGCGCGAGACCCCGGTGCCCGAACCGCCCCCCTCGTCATCGTGAGCGAGTCACCGCGCTGGAGCGCGGGTGGCGACTCGGTTTCCAGAACTCGACTGTCAGCCCCTCGTCAGAATCGCGCGATAATGGGACGAGGCGCTGTTCCACGTTTGTTTCACGACACGGTGACATCGTAAACTGGCGCGCCGTTCAGCGGCGTGCCTCGTTCTGAAGCCATGGCTTATACCCGCAACCGAAGAGTCCATCGAATCCGGCTGGCCCATCCGATCATCGGCCGGCTCGGGTCGCACACGGTCGTGCTGGTGGACATCAGCCTCGACGGCGCGAAGATCGAGCACAACGAGCCCCTCAAGATCGAGGCGGAGTTCCCCTTCTCCTTCGAGTGGAGCGACATGCCGATCGATGTGAAATCGAGGGTCACCCGTTGCATGCTCGAGCGGTTTGCCGGGGAGGGTAGCGACGGGCTCGCGGTCTACCATTCCGGCCTCCACTTCACGGACGTCGGCACTTCGGGAGGCCGGCTGAAGACGATGGTGCAGACCCACATCATCCGGGCGCTCGAGGAACAGAAGGCGAACGCCCGCGGTGTGATCCCCCATGCGGTCGATCACATGCCGATCTTCCGCGGCCACACGCTGACGGCAAATCGCGGCGAAGCCGCCGACTCGGTCCATCTCCACGCAGCGTTACCGGCGGCGCGAATCGCAAGGCAAGTGGGATACATCCGATACCAGCTCGACCGGAACACGTGGCGGAAGAAACGGACCACGAACCCGGAGCAGCCGGACGACGGCTTCACCGTTTCCGCTTCCGAAGACCTGGCCGAGATCGAGAGGCTTTGCGAGGCTTACCGGAAGGCGGACGAGCAGGGTCGCGAGTTCATCAGGCTCCTCGCGAACCTGAGCCTCTCGGAAGGGGACGACGGCAATCCCGCGGGCTGAGGGAGACGCTCCGCCGGGAAACCCGCCCCGCCTCCAGAGATCTCACCACAACCGTTTCTGTAAGGATACCGTTACGGTTTCCCGATTTCCATAGATTCTTTTGGGGTAGGTGGAACGGGGACGAGGGGCGAGGTCTCTCCGCGAGCTCCGTTCAGTCGAGAATCCGGCCCCGCCCAGCCTTGATCTCGCTTCGTTTCTGCTTCTGCTCGAGCCTCTTTTTCTTCTGGGTGCGGGGGATTCTGGTCTTTCGTCTGGGCGGAGCCTCGGTGAGCGCCTCGCGAACGAGCTCGGCAAATCGCTCGATGGCGGCGGCACGGTTCATCCCCTGGTCGCGGTGCTTCTGAGAGGAGACCTGCAGCACGCCGTCGCGATTGATCCGCGTCGACAGCTTGTCGTTCAGCCTGGCTTTCTGATGCTCATCGAGCGAAATGGAGGCCGCGATATCGAACTGCAGCGTGATCCGGCTGTTCACCTTGTTGACGTTCTGTCCGCCGGGCCCGCTGCTGCGCGAGGCGACGAATCGCACCTCGGTTTCCGGAATCTCGACACCAGGCATCACATCGATCATGGATTTCTCCAGAATAGTGTATGGTTTTTCGCGGTTGAATCGACGCCAACTTGATCAGCCTTCCCGCGACTGATCCTTTCCGGAGGTAGCGATGTCTCTCGAACGCCCGCTCGATCCGCTCGAAGTGCGAGTTCTCGGGTCGCTCCTGGAGAAGCAACTCGCCACGCCCGACTACTATCCGCTCACGCTCAACGCCCTGGTGGCCGCGGCGAGCCAGAAGTCGAACCGCGAGCCGGTCATGGAGCTCGACGGCGGCCAGGTTCAGGGCGCACTTCGAAGGCTCCAGGAGCTGCAACTCGTCTGGGAGATTCACGGAGGACGGGCCACGCGATACGACCACCGGCTCGATGGAAGATGGGGACTCTCCCCCGCGACGCGGGCGCTGGTCGCCCTGTTGTTTCTGCGGGGTGCGCAGACGGCCGGAGAATTGCGGACGCGCAGCGAGCGGCTCCACCGGTTCGAGACGATCGAGCAGGTCGAGGAGGAGCTCCGTTACCTCTCCCGAGGAGACGAGGCGCTCGTCCGCAACCTGCCGCGACGCCCCGGACAGAAAGAGAACCGCTGGGCGCACCTGGCGGGAGGAGCCGTCGCCGAGGATGAATCGCCGATGCCTGCGCCGCAGGCGGCGGAGTCGCAGTCGCTCACCTCACGCGTGCAGAGACTCGAAGCGGAGGTCGAGCAGCTGAGAGCGCAACTCGAGGGGCTAGGAAAGGCTAGAGGAAAAGGCTCGTCCTTCTTCTGGCTTCTGACTTCTGGCTTTTTCTAGTCCTCAGCCCCTAGTCCCTAGCCCCTTCCGGTTCACCCCGCTGAGGCGAGGACCAGCGGGAGAGCGAGCCCGCATGGAGCTTCGAACCTCAATGATGCGATCGAATCCGCCCGCGTCCACCCGAGGTTCAGGATGGCGATCGGGATTCCGGCCTGAGCCGCGGCCCGGGCGAACCGGAAGCCCGACCAGACCGCGAGCGACGAGCCGACGACGAGGAGCAGATCCGACTCGAGCAACCGTGCCATGGCGGACTCCACCCGGTCGCGCGGAACCGACTCGCCGAAAAAGACGACATCCGGTTTCAGGATCCCCCCGCACGCGAAGCAGGGGGGGACGCGGAAGGCTCGGGTGAGCTCTCGTTCGAGAAGCGCGTCGCCGTCGGCGCGGATCTCGAGAGGCTCGAAGTCGAATCCCGGGTTGAGCTCCTCCATCCGCCGCTGCATCTGCTCGCGCGGCGTCCGCTCACCGCAGCCGAGACACCGCACCCATCGGTTGCTCCCGTGCAGCTCGAGCATCCCGACGCTTCCCCCCTCCTGATGGAGGCCGTCGACGTTCTGGGTGACCAGATGGGACATCCGGCCGGCCGCCTCGAAGCGGGCAATCGCCCGGTGGGCATCGTTGGACCGGGCAGCGGCGAAGCGCTCCCAACCCCGGAACGAGCGCGCCCAGTAATGACTCCGGCCTTCCTCGCTTCGCATGAACTCGCCGAACAGCATCGGACGGCGGTGCCGCCAGACCCCGTCCGGACCGCGGTAATCCGGGATGCCCGACTCGGTGCTGCATCCCGCCCCGGTGAGCACCAGCACCCGCTTGCGCTCCGCGAGGAAGGCCCGGAACTCATCGACTGTCGCAGCCGGTGCGGGGATCCCCGGATTCACCAATCGTTCGCGAGTCATGGCGGATCGATTCCGGATATTCATCGAACTGTTGCACCGCTCATCGAGGTTCATTGTTACAACTGATCCGTGCGGGGGGTGATGATGGAACTTTCGCACATCGGCGACGTATTTGGGAAAGGCACCTGGTCGGCTTGTGCGGACGTAACCCATGGAAAACAGGGAATCATCGTGTATCGGCTGCGGGGTGGATCCGGTCATCGAAGTCAATGACCGGAAGCTCTGTGGCAACTGCTTCCTGCTCGGGATCTCCGTTTCGCTCCAGCCCGCAAACTCCGCGCCTGCAGAAAGGGCACCAGACCGTCTGTCCGGCGATCCGTCCCATATGCGGGAGCTTCGGTCGTCGCTGCTCACGGCCATCGACGAGATCGAGCGGCTTCGCCGCCGGCTCGACGAGCTCGTGCGGGAAAACGCCACGCTCCGAAGAACCGACGGCGGCATCTACCCCCAGGGCCCGTCCGAGGATCACCACTCCAAAGACTGACCCTGGCCCCTAGCCCCTAGATTTTCAGCTCGCCTCTTTCTCGTACGGAATCCCCAGCGCCTTCGGGGCCCGCGCGAGACCGATGAAGCCCGCCAGAACGACGACCGTCAGAACGTACGGGATCATCTGGATGAACTGCACGGGCACGGGAGCCACGCCCTGCATCTGAATCGCAACGGCCTCGGCGAAGCCGAACAGCAGGCATGCGAGCATCGTCTGGACGGGACGGCATTTGCCGAAGATCAGCGCCGCGAGTGCGATGAACCCCCTTCCCGCGGTCATGTTCCTGGTGAACAGCGACGACTGGCCCATCGAGAGATAGGCTCCCGCGATTCCGGCGAGGGCTCCCGAGATCAGGACCCCGGCCCACCGGAGCCGCTGGACGCTGATGCCGGCGGTGTCGGCCGCCTCGGGATTCTCGCCGACCGCGCGCAGGCGAAGGCCGAACCTGCTTCGCGAGAGCACCCACCAGGAGAGAGGAACGAAAAGGAACGCGAGGACGACGGGAGTCAGGGGCAGCAGATTTTCTTTCGGGATCTGCGGTGTGGCGCCGGTGGAATCGAAGAACGCGCCGCTGAGCAGAGCGGGAACTCCGAGGAAGAGGATGTTGATTGCCGTCCCGGTCACGACGTGATCGGCGTGGAAGTGAATCGTCGCGACTGCATGGATCGAGGCGACGGCGAGGCCCGCTCCGATCGCCGCGAGAAGGCCGACCCACGGATTTCCGGAGAAATGAGTGACGGTCGCCGCCGTGAAGGCCCCGGCGAGCATGAGGCCCTCGAGGGCGATGTTGATCACTCCCGAGCGCTCGGAGAACATGCCGCCGAGGGCCGCGAGCAGCAGCGGCGTCGAAAGCCGGATGGTCGAGAAAAGCATCGCGAGGCTGAGCAGGTCTTCCATCAGACTTTCCCCCGCGCGCTTCTTCCGAACGGAAAGCGGAAGGCCGATCCACAGGCGACGAAGAGGATGATGATCGCCTGGAGCACGAGCACGAGGTCCTTGGAGACCTTCTCGGTGAAGATGTCGACGAAGAGCCCGCCGCGGATCAGCGCCCCGAACAGCAGCGCTGCGAGCAGGACTCCGACCGGATGGCGGCGCCCGAGGAGTGCCACCGCGATCGCGGTAAACCCGTACCCCGGCGAGAAGCCGTCGTAGAAGCGATAGCGATACCCGAGGACTTCGCCGATTCCGACCATTCCCGCGAGAGCTCCCGAAAGCGTCATCGCGAGGATGATCTGCCTGCCGGTCCTGATGCCGCCGTACTCGGCAGCCGCCGGGTTCGCACCGGTCGCGCGGATCTCGTATCCCCATCTGGTTTTCCAGAGGAAGACCCAGACCGCGACGCAGGCGAGGAGGGCGAGAAAGAAGGCGATGCTCAGCGGAATCCTGGTGGGCAGCCCGGGGATGAACTCGCCGAGGCGGGTGATGTGCCCACCCTCGCCGATCTCGCGAGTCTGCATGATCGCGTCGCCCGGCTCCCGATAGTGGTATTGGACGAAGTAATTCGTCAGGGCGATGGCGATGAAGTTCAGCATGATGGTGTTGATCACCTCATGCGCGC
>JBHEOL010000205.1:0-13991 GCA_046261635.1 Thermoanaerobaculia bacterium
CGTATCGAGTTCGCGCTTCGGGGCGGGAAAATCAACACGGACGCCATCGACAACTCGGCGGGCGTGGATACGTCCGACCATGAAGTCAACATCAAGATTCTGCTCGACTCGGCCGTCCGCAAGGAGGAAATCGCCGCCGGCGAGCGGCTCGACATCCTCGTCGAGATGACCGACGAAGTCGCGGGACTGGTCCTGAACGACAACTACCAGCAGACCCAGGCGATCTCGATCGCCGAGGCTCAGGGGGTGTCGCTGCTCGACCAGCAGTCGCGCCTGATGCACGTGCTCGAGCGCGCCGGAAAACTCGACCGGTCGATCGAGGCGCTTCCCGACGACGAAACCCTGGCTGAGAGAGCCGCAGCGAAAACTGGACTCACGCGACCCGAGCTCGCCGTGCTTCTCGCGTACAGCAAGATCGCCCTCTATGACGATCTGCTGGCTTCCAGCCTCCCCGACGACAGTCTCCTCGTGGAGGAGCTCATCTCCTACTTCCCGAAACCGGTGCGCGTGAAGCTGCGGCCGGCCATCGAGGACCACCGGCTGCGCCGCGAGATCATCGCGACATTCGTCACCAACAACATGGTCAACCGCGTCGGGCCGACCTTCGTCGCCCAGATGATGGAGCAGACTGGCCGCACCGCCAGCGACGTCGCCCGGGCCTACGCGATCGCGCGTAACTCGTTCGCCACCCGTTCGCTGTTCGGCGAGATCGAGAGCCTGGACAACCAGGTTCCCGCTTCCATTCAGATTCGGCTGATGATCGAAGTCGGGCGCCTCGCCGAGCGCTCTACTCGATGGTTCCTCCGGAGTCCGGCCTACGGGCTCGATATCGCCGCGCACGAAGCGGAGTTCCGCCCGCGGATCGCGGCTCTCGAGAAGAGCCTCGAGTCCATTCTTCCGGAGCGCGATCTCGAACAGTGGAGAACCAGGACGACCGAGTACGAACGCCTCGGCGTTCCCCAGGCCCTCGCTCGCCGCCTCGCCGGCCTCGATCTCTACAGCTCCTTCACCGATATCGTTCGCATCCAGCGGGATGTGAAGAAGCCGATCGAGGACATCGGGCGCGTTTACTACGCCGTCGGTGATCGGTTCGATTTCGACCGGCTCCGTTCCATCGCTCAGGGTGTATCCACCGAGACTCCCTGGCAGAAAGCCGCGATCTCCGGACTGATCGACGACCTTTTCCTCTACCAGAGTCTTCTGGCCGGAAAGATGCTCGTGGAGGCGGGGGAGGCGGGGGATCCGATGAACCAGTGGCTCGAAGGCCGGGCGGAACTGGTCGCACGGGTCGAGCAGACGCTGGGCGAGATTCGCAATGCGCCGGCGATCGACACCCCCATGGTGGCCGTCGCGACCCGGCAGCTCCGCGCTCTGGTCGAGAGCTGAGCTCTTCTGATCGTTGCGGGGCGGAACCCCACGGTTCCGCCTCGCTTTTTTTCTGGCGGTTTCGAAACCGTCAAGACGCCACCTCTGCCCGCACGCCCTCCGCGCAGCGGTGTTAGCCTGAGCGCATGCAGAGTCGACGCGTCGCCTTTCTCTCCGCCGTCATTCTTCTTTCCTGCGCTCCCCTCGAATCGCGGACCGGCGGAGAGAGCCCCGCCGGGAGAATCGTCGCCGCACTCGAGCTCGATTCCAGCGCTGTCGTGGCGGAGATCGGCGCGGGCAATGGCGAGCTGACCGGAGATCTCGCGCGGACTCTCGGGCCGGAAGCCACGGTCTACACGACCGAGCTTGGAGGAGAGCTGGATGCTCTCCGCTCGTCGGTGCGCAGGCTTACCAACGTCACGGTCATCGAGGCCCTGCCCGATGACGCGAACCTGCAGGACTCCTGCTGCGACGCCCTCGTGCTGAAGAGGGTCTATCACCACTTCCAGAAGCCTCAGCGGAACAACGCGAGCATGTTTCGCGTGCTGAAAAGCGGGGGCAGGCTCGCCGTGATCGACTTTCCCCCTCGCGCCGGATGGGAGCAGCCCCACGGGACGCCCGACCGCGGCGGTCACGGCGTTTCGATCGATCAGCTCACCCGCGAGTTGGAAAGCGCCGGCTTCGAGAGAATCGTTCTCGACCGGCAGTGGGACGAGGGGATGTTCCTCGCAATCTTCCGGAAGCCGTAGGAAATCGAATCACTCGCGGCCGGCAGAGGCAGATGGCTCGAGGCGCTTCTTTGCCCTGGCAACGAGGCGCTCGGTCGCGACGATGGCTCGCCCGTGAGTCCCGCGGCCGATCACGCCCGCTCCATCCTCCGCGGTCACTTCGAAGCGGTAGATCTTCCCCTCCTGTCCGAGGAACCGCGCCGTGGCGAGGACGCGCGCTCCGGGAGGGGTCGGTGCGTCATGGGTGATCTCCAAGCTCACCCCGACCGAGAGCTCACCCTCGGCAAGCAGCGGCCGCATCAGCCGCGCGGCGGCCAGTTCCATCAGCGCCACCAGCCGCGAGGTTGCGAATACCCGGGGAAATCGATCCTCCGGATCGGGCGAGATCGACGCGGCGAGATCCGATTCCTCGACCAGTCGTTCGATCGATGCTGTGGCTCCGGGGTCGAGTCCTTTCACCACCCCTGCTTCACGTTGAGCGACGGGCATTTTACGCGACTTCAGAAGAGGGGAACGGGGGCGTGAACAGTCGGTGAAGCCTTGAAACCGGCGCTTGCGGGGGACGTAGAACCGATTACAATGACCGCCCGGTCAGCCTGCTGACCACTCGGTTATGGAAACGATTACACAATGGTGAAAAATTCGGTCAAAGAGCAGATCGTGGAGGAGTTCCGCAGCAAGAGCATCCACGAGGCGGCCGTCCGGGTCATCGCCCGGAAGGGAATTGCCGGGGCGTCGATGAACGAGATCGCGGAAGAGGCGGGAATCTCGAAGGGAACGATCTACCTCTACTTCGAGAACCAACGCGATCTGATCGAAAAGACGGTCGATCGCGCGTTTGCCGAGCTTCACACGTCCCTCGGCGAGGCGTTCGAATCCGAAGGGAGCTGTCTCCAGCGGCTGCGGACTGTGCTGCGGGTGAAGTTCGAGTTTCTGGCGACTCACGCCGACCTGATGCGGATTTATGCCGAGATGCAGTACCCCGAGGGGCCGAGCTCGGCCTCGGTCCGATGCGATCGGGGGAACAGGCCGCATTTCAAGGAGCATCAGGAAAGACTCATCGGGTTTCTCAGCGAGGCCATGGATGCGGGCGAGATCCGTCGTATGGACCCGAGGCGGCTCGCGGTCTTTCTCCAGGACGGCCTGATGGGAGTCCTGCTCGCGAGGTTCACGGAGGGGAATCCGGTGCCGGTCGACGAGGACGTGGAATGGTTGAACGGTGTGATCCTGAAAGGGATCGCCACTCCCGAAAAGGGAGAGAAGAAAGGGAGTCGAGTTTGAGAAGGTTTTTGGCAACCCTGACGCTCCTTGCGGCGGCGATTCCGGCGGCGCAGGCTCAGCAGATCGAGCCGGCGGCGGCGATCGAAGCGGAACGCGAGCTGACCCTGCGGGAGGCGCTCAGGAGCGCGCTCGCGCACAACCCGGGCGCCGCGATATCGCGCTCCGATGTCGATGCGGCGGAAAGGCGGGTGCGACTCGCGCGCTCGTCGATCCTCCCCCAGATCTATCTGGACGGGCGTTACACGAGAAACGACCGGGAGGTCGTATTCGACTTCGACGGAACGCAGGTCCCGATTCTCCCGGAGAACGACTGGAGCACGAGCGTGACTCTCTCGCAGCCGGTGTACGCCGGAGGGCGCGAGCTCAAGGCGATTCGCCAGGCGAGGCTCGGCGTGACGGAGTCGGAGGAAGCGCTGCGGCAGACCGAGGCCGCGCTTCTGCTCGACGTCGCGGCGAATTACCTCGGAGTCGTCGGTGCGGACGCCCTGCTGCTCGTCGAGCAGCAGAACCTGGAGCTGGCGACCGCCCTCCGCCGGCAATCGAGTGATTTCTACGAAGCGGGCGAAGTGACGCGCGTCGATGTTCTGCGCGCCGAGACTTCGGTGCGCGGAGCGGAAAGGCAGCTGGCCTTCGCGCGCCAATCGCGCCAGACGGCGGCGAGCCTGCTCCGTCTCGCGATGGGTGTCGACGTCGAGGTCGAGGCGGTGCGGCCCGAGCTGAACCTCCCGCCACTTCCTCCGGAAGAGGAGCTGGTGTTGCTGGCGATGGAGCGGAGGCCGGAGATCCAGAGGGCGCGGCTGGTCACCGAGGTTGCGCGCCTGGAGGTCGAGAAGCAGAAGGGGGCGTATCTTCCGCTGGTTACGGCGCGGGCGAGCTTCACCCAGCAGGCTTCGGCGTTTCCCTCCGACCAGACGGGAGCGGTCACGGTGAACATGAGCGTGCCGATCTTCACGAGTGGCGAGCTTTCAGCCCGGGTCGCGACTGCGCGCCAGCAGGAAATGCGGGCACAACTTCTTTACCAGCAGACCGAGCAGGTCGTTCGAGAGGATGTCCGGCGGGCGCTGGTCCAGCTCGAAACGGCGGAGAGGCAGCTCGCGCTCGCCACCGATCAGCGCGTAGCCGCCGAAGCCGAGTACGAACAGACTTTCGAGCTCTACCGCGCGCAGGAGGCGACCTCGCTCGACGTTCAGGCAGCCGAAGCGAATCTCGCTTCCGCACGCAGGTCCGTCGTCACTTCGACGCTCGACCGTGACCTCGCAGAGCTTCACGTCTGGTACACCGCCGGAGCGATTCGCCCGGTGCTCCTGGAGGAGACACGATGAGATCCACCCTTCTTTTTCTATTGATGACGGCGATGGCGGGGCTGCTCGCAGCGTGCGGGGGTGGAGAGCCGGTCGCCGCGCAGGCGCAGACCTCGACCGAGCTTCCCGAGGATGTGCGGAACGTCGGCGCGCTCACAAGGCCGGTCGAGCCGGGCACGATCGACGGGACGATCCTCGAGCCCGAGGCGGTGGTGACGGACGGATTCCTCACGGCCAACGGCGAGTTCGTCTCGCCCTCGCGCTCGAGTGTCGCTCCGAAGATTCCCGGCCGGGTCGAGCGAGTCTTCGTCGACGAAGGAGCCCGGGTCCAGAGGGGCCAGCCGCTGCTGACGCTCGAGACGGACTACTTCCGTCTGGATGTCGAGCGGGCCAGGGCCGAGCTCGATCGGGCGACAGCGATGCGAGCCGAGGCCGAACGGGAGTTGAGCCGTAAGCAGGAGCTTCGTCAGAAAGACTCGGTTCCCCAGGCGGTGTTCGATCGGGCGAAGGCTGCTTTCGATCAGGCGGTTGCAGCGCAATCGGCTGCCAATACCGGGCTCCGGATCGCCAATCAACGTTTGGCCGATGCGGTCATCCGCTCGCCTCTGACCGGAGTGGTCGCCGAAAAGCGAACCGAGGCCGGTGAGTTCCTCGGTGACGGAGGCGTGGCGTTCGTGGTGATCCAGACCGCGCCGCTGAAGCTCCGCTTCATGGTTCCGGAGAAGTACCTCGCGCAGATCCGGCCTGGCCAGAGCGTCGCCGCGAAGGTCGATCCGTATCCCGGCGAAACGTTCACGGGAACGATCAGGACGGTCGGCGGGGTGATCGACCCGCAGACGAGGACGATGTTCGCAGAGGCGGAGTTTGCGAACGAGGACGGACGTCTTCGGCCGGGGCTGTTTGCCCGCGTCGAGGCCGCGCTCCAGTAACGGGCCGACGACCCCGGAGAGGAAGTCATGCAGAAGCTAGCCGAGATTTGTGTTCGAAGGCCCGTCTTCGCAACGGTCATCATCCTTGCGCTCGTCGTGACGGGTGCGTTCTCGTACCTGAAGCTGGGTGTCGATCGATTTCCCGACATCGAGTTTCCGTGGGTGACGATCACGACCGTTCTCCCCGGCGCTGCGCCGGAGGAGATCGAGACCGAGATCACGGACAGGATCGAAGAAGCGGTCAACACGATCAGCGGGATCGACGAGCTCTACTCGGTGTCGACCGAGAATGTTTCCGTCGTCCAGATCGGGTTCGTCCTCGAGAAGGATGGCGACGTCGCGGCGCAGGACGTGCGCGACAAGATCAGTGCGATCCTGGGCGACCTGCCGGCGGACGCCGAGCCGCCGATCGTCCAGAAGATCGACGCCGATGCGGAGCCGGTCATCGCGATCGCACTTTCGGGCCCCGCGAGTGAGCGCGAGATCTCGGAGTATGCCGACAAGGTGCTGCGCCGCCGGCTGGAGGTGATCAACGGCGTCGGCCAGGTCACGGTCGTCGGAGCGCGTCCGCGCCAGATCAACATCATTCCGGATCCGGCGAGAATGAACGCTCTCGGAATCACTGCCGCGGAGTTGCTGGGAGCCCTTCAAAGCCAGAACATCCAGATTCCCGGCGGGAAGGTCGAGCAGGGGTTGCGCGACCTGACGCTGCGAACATACGGGCGCGTCGAGACGCCTGAGCAGTTCGGCGAGATCCCGATCGCGATGCGAAACGGATACGCAGTCCGGCTGCGGGAAGTCGCGTCGATCGAGGACGGCGTTTCCGAAATCGAGTCGATCGCATCGGTTTCCGGCACGCCGGCCGTCGTTTTGACGGTGCGGAAACAGTCGGGGCAAAACACCATCAAAGTCGTCGAGGGGATCAAGGAGCGAGCCGAAGAGCTCCGGGCCGACCTTCCCTCCGGCTGGGAGATGAAGCTCGTCCGCGACCAGTCGGAATTCATCATTGCTGCGGTTCACGCCGTGCAGGAGCACCTTCTGCTCGGCTCGCTGTTCGCCGCGGCCATCGTCTATCTGTTCCTTCGGAAGTTCCGCCCGACGATCATCTCGGCCGTCGCGATTCCGAGCTCGCTGATCGCGACGTTCGCGGCCATGGCGTACATGGGATTCACGCTCAATGTCATCACTCTGCTGGCCTTGACGCTGGCCGTCGGAATCGTCATCGACGACGCCGTCGTCGTTCTCGAGAACATCTTCCGTCACATGGAAGAGCACGACATGAGCCCGATGGAAGCCGCCGTGGCCGGGACGAAGGAAGTCGGCCTGGCGGTCATGGCGACGAGCCTGTCGCTGATCGCCGTCTTCCTTCCCGTGGCATTCATGGGCGGGATCGTCGGTCGATTCATGTACTCGTTCGGTGTGACGATGGCGTTCGCGATCGCCGTGTCACTCCTGGTCAGCTTCACCCTGACCCCGATGATGGCGTCGCGGTGGCTCCAGAAGGCCGATGTCGAGAAAGAGCAGTCATCGCGCGAGCGCGGTTTCTACGCGGTCATCGAGCGCACCTACCTGACGATGCTCGACTGGTCGATGAAGCATCGCTGGGTCATCGTCGCGACGATGTTCCTGCTCATTTTCGTGGCGACTCCACTTCTGTTCAACGCGGTCAACAAGAACTTCCTGCCGAACGACGACGAATCGCAGTTCATGGTCAGCGTGCGCGCACCCGAGGGGGCGAGCGTGCAGGCGACCAAGCAGGTGATCGAATCCATCGCCACGCGCATCCGGGAGTATCCGGAGGTCGAGACGACCGTGGTCACGATCGGCGACGACTTCTCTCAGACCATGAACCTGGGCTCCGCCTACGTGAAGCTCGTTCCGGCGGGCGACCGGGATGCCGATCAGTTCGCAGTCATGCAGCGGGTCCGCACGGAGATCCTTCCTCAGTACGAGCAGCTCCAGCTCCGGACCCAGGTCGCTCCGGTCAATGCGTTCGGCGGCGGCATCGATGCCGAAATCATGTTCTGGATCGGCGGGCCTGACCTTCAGCGGCTCGACGCCTATGCGCAGGAACTGGTGGCGCTCGTTCGCGGAATGCCCGGTACGACCGACGTCGACACGAACTTCTACGTCGGCAAGCCGGAGCTCGCCGTCAGGATCGACCGCGCGAAGGCCGCTGATCTCGGCGTCCGAGTTCAGGACATCGCCGCGACTCTCAACGTTCTCGTCGGCGGCCAGAAGGCGACGTCGTACTACGAAGGGGGCGAGGAATACGAGGTCCACGTCCGTGCCCTCGAGAGCGATCGAATCGATGCAGCCGGGATCCTCCAGATGCAGGTTCCCTCGGTGACGGGCCTTCCCGTCGCCCTTCGGGACGTCGTCATGATCGAGGAAGGCGTCGGCCCTGCGATCGTCAACCGCCTCAACCGGCGCCGCCAGGTTCTCGTCCTGGCGAACATGCTTCCCGGCTACTCGTCGCAGGAGGTCATGGATCGCCTGTCGGAGAAGGCGGCGGAGCTCAATATGCCCGCAAGCTATTCGTACGGCTTCACCGGACGCTCCCGCGAGCAGGGAAAGGCCGCGATCAACTTCCTGCTGGCCTTCGTTCTGTCGGGCGTATTCATGTACCTGATCCTCGCCGCGCAGTTCGAGAGCTGGATCCACCCGGTGACGATCATGTTGTCGCTCCCGCTGACGGTACCCTTCGCGCTGCTCTCGATCCTGATC
Organism: Thermoanaerobaculia bacterium; assembly: GCA_046261635.1. GTDB lineage: Bacteria > Acidobacteriota > Thermoanaerobaculia > Gp7-AA8 > Gp7-AA8 > JBHEPS01. The sequence continues at coordinate 8,332 of JBHEOL010000205.1, forward strand.
CTGAACCAGTCGCTCAATATCTTCTCGGCGCTCGGGATCGTCGTCCTGTTCGGAATCGTAAAGAAGAACTCGATCCTCCAGGTCGATCACACGAATCAGCTGAGGGAACGGGGGCTGCCGAGGGACGTGGCGATCCGCGACGCGAATCGCGACCGGTTGCGGCCGATTTTGATGACCACGATGGCTTTCGTCGCCGGCATGATCCCGCTGGTCGCCTCGAGCGGCGTCGGCGCGGGAACCAATCGGGCGATCGGGTCGGTCATCATCGGCGGGCAGACCATGGTGCTTCTGCTGACCCTCCTGGGCACGCCGGTGATGTACAGCATCTTCGACGACTGGGCGAAGGCCCGCATCTTCTCGCGCGCCTTTGCACGAATCTCGGGAAGGCGGTCCCGTGAGCCGAGGCCGGTTACCGCGGCAGAGTGAGCAAGTCTCCCGGGGAGGCATGACGCCCGTCATGTCCCCCAGGCCGCCCGTGGGGGATCATTCCGTCATGGCAACTGCACTGCGGGCCCTGCCGGCCATTCTCAGTTCCCTTCTTCTCGCGGCGCATTTTCTCCGCACGGGCAATATGGTGCTCGTGACCGGCGCGGCTGCCCTTCCGCTGCTCATGCTGGTTCCCTCCCGGTATGCGCGGTTCGCCCTGCAGGGCCTGCTTCTCCTCGGCGCCGCCGAGTGGATCCGGACCTCCATCGTGCTCGCGGAGTTCAGGATCCAGCTCGGCGAGCCCTGGATGAGAATGATCGCGATTCTCGCGACGGTCACCCTCTTCACGATCGTGTCGGCCCTTCTCGTGCCGCGGCGAGCGGCCGAGCGCGCCTGAGCTACTGCGTCCTTCCGAACTGCGCGCCGAAGAAGTCACCCTCGTTCCAGCGTGGAGCCTCGGCCGCGCTGGCGACGATATAGCCGACGAGGAACGAGAAGCGTGCGAAGTCGCGTCCGGCCTCCCAGTGAATCGGCTGGTCCAGATCGTCCGAGGGGGTGTGGTATCTGGTCAGAAGCCACTCTTTCGTTGCGGCGCGCGGATCGGCAGCACTCGGGTCGGTGCCCTCACTGATCGCAATCCCCGGGACGCCGCGCTTGACGAACGAGTACTGGTCGCTTCGAACGAACGACGCCTCCTCCGGCGCGGGATCGGGGATGGGCCGGATCCCGAGATGCGCCGCCGCCGAGTCGACCGCGCGCGCGAGGGTCGAATGGTCGTACCCGTGAACGAGGACCTCCTTCATCGGGTAGAGCATCAGGAACATGTCCATGTTGATGTTGGCCACGATGTCGTCCGCCGGCACGGTTGGGTAGCTGGCGAAGTAATCGGAGCCGAGGAGGCCTTTTTCCTCAGCGGTGACTGCGAGAAAGAGAAGTGATCTGGCGGGGGAGGACGGCATTGATGTGAATGCCTTCGCCGTCTCGACGAGGGCAGCGATGCCGGTGGCGTTGTCCATCACGCCGTTGTTGATCCGGTCGCCGTTCACGGGCTCGGTGATTCCGACGTGGTCGAGATGAGCGGAGTAGACGACGACCTCGTCGCGAAGCACGGGATCCGAGCCGCGAAGGATGGCCGCGACGTTGGGACTGGTGATTCGTTCGTGAGATGAAGAAGTCCGGATCGTGAGCCTTGCGTCGAGGGGAAATGCCAGGGGGCGGCGGGCATCCTGCTCGAGGGCGAAGACTCGGTCGACGCCGCCGCGAGCCCCGGAGAAGAGCTCCTCCGCGGTGCCGCGGCCGATCGTCGCCACGGCTCCGAGTTGAGGGTGGTGGCGCGCGACCGTGCCGTCAGGGCCGATCCAACGGAGCGACGGGAGTTTTGCACCGCGAATCATTCTGTCCCACGGATAGCGCTTCTCCGACTCGGGACCTCGGACGATGACCACGCCCACGGCGCCGCGTTCGACCGCGAGGGAGATCTTGTTCGAGGAGGCGGCGTGATGCGCGCGGAGGGTTGGCGGGAACCGTGCGGGAGCGCCGGCCAGGATGACGGCGATCTTTCCGCGCACGTCGATTGCGGCGTACTCATCCCACTGCAGTTCCGGAGCTGAGATTCCGAAGCCGACGAACGCTGCCGGCGCGGTCACTTCGGAGGTTGGGCGGACGGGATCGGGCTGCACGACGAAATCCTCGTAGAGGATCAGTTCGCGATCTCCCGATCGACGGTGGAGGACCATGGTTCCGGAGTCGAGCGTGGAGCGGACGAAGGGAACCTGCTGAACCCAGGAACCGTCATCCCCCGAAGGCTCGAGTCCCGCCTCCTCGAACCGCGCCGCGAGCCAGGCCGCCGAGAGGTCGTAGCCGCGCGTTCCCGCCGCTCGTCCCTCGAGCAGATCGTCGCCGAGAAAGCGGACGTGCGACCGGAACCCTGACTCGGTGATCCCCGAGGCGGCCCGATCGGCCGCGACCGGAATCTCCGCGCCGAGGAGCGAGGATGTGATGAGAATCGTGAAGAGCGCGTTCCTGAACAACGGCATCGGGCAGAATCTCCTTTCGCAGGTGCGGAGAAGATAGCCCGGCCGGGCGGTCGGCGGAAGGCCCCGCCGTGCGGGCGAGCGAAACGACACCGGTTGATGAAGGCCGGGGGGGCTGTTACGGGCAGAAGCCAGCCGGCGTCCGGAAGGCGGGGCTGGAAAGCCCCTGCCTCGCCCCTATAATGCGAAAACCTTGAGCGCAATCGATCTCGTCATCATCGTCGGCTACCTCGCGGGGGTCGTCCTGACCGGAGTCTGGTTCGGACGGCGACAGACATCGACATCCCGCTACTTCCTGGGCGGACGGGAAGTCCCGTGGTGGGCCATCTCCGCATCGATCGTTGCGACGGAGACCTCGACGATCACGTTCATCTCCGTTCCGGGGATCGCGTACGCGCGGGCCGGGGACTTCCGCTTTCTGCAACTGGTTCTGGGGTATCTCGTCGGCCGGGTGGTGATCTCGGCTCTTTTCATCCCCTCGTATTTCCGGGGAAGCCTCGTCACGGTCTACGAGCTACTGACCGAGCGGTTCGGCGGGAAGGTTCGCTCGCTTGCGGCGTCTCTGTTCATCGTGATGCGGACCATCGCGGACGGTGTTCGATTGCTCCTCACCTCGATCGTGCTGGCGGCCGTCTACCGCTCCTTCGTTCCCTCGGCCGCCCTCGGAGAGACGATCGCCGCATCCATCGTCCTTCTGGGCGTGGTGATGATCGTCTTCTCGTTTTTCGGAGGGATCGAGGCGATCGTCTGGATCGAGGTGGTCCAGCTCGGCATTTACATCCTGGGAGCGATCGCGGCCGCGGTCGTCCTCATTCAGGCGATCCCCGGGGGGATGTCCGCCGCGGTCGATCTGGGACGGGACTACGGAAAGTTCCGGATGTTCGATTTCTCGTTCGACCTGACTCGCGCCTATACCTTCTGGGCCGGCCTCGCGGGCGGATGTTTTCTGACCATGTCCACTCACGGCACCGATCAGTTCATGGTCCAGCGCTATCTCTGCACGTCGGACTCGAAGAAAGCCTCGGTCGCGTTGCTCAGCTCGGGCCTTGTGGTACTGGCTCAGTTCGCCGGCTTCCTCTTCATCGGGGTTCTTCTTTTCGCGTATTACCGGCCCGACCTCATTCCCGATTACGCGAGCGCTGCCGCAGCGGCTCCGTTCGCTGCTTCCGATCAGGTCTTTCCCGATTTCATCACACGCGGGATGCCGACGGGGCTGGCGGGCCTGGTCGTCGCAGCCATTTTCGCGGCGGCGATGTCCTCCTCGCTCAACGCGATCGCATCGACCACCGTGTCCGATCTCTATGCCCCGCTCGCGCCCGGGCGTACGGATCGTCACTACCTCGCCGTCTCCAGGCTGGTGACCGTGGTGGCCGGCGTGATCCAGATCGCGGTCGGTCTCGTCCTGATGGGAGGGACGCGCTCGGCCCTCGATGTCGCCCTGGCGGTTGCATCCCTGATCAATGGGCCGATACTGGGAGTGTTTCTGCTGGGAGCCGCAGGCAGGGGGCGCCCGTCCACCGCGTTGATTGCGATGGGGATCGGAATCGCTGCAGTGGCGAGCGTCTGGATCTGGACCCCGGTGGCGTGGCCGTGGTACGCCGCTACGGGGAGCCTCGTCACTTTCGTCGTCGGACTGATTGGTGAAGCCGTGGCCGGACCTCATCCGGATCGCGCTTCCGAGGAGACTGCATGAAGACCGGAGCTGTTGTTCTCGTCCTTGGTCTCGCGATCGCGACTCTCGGGTGCGCCTCGGCCGGGCAGATGCCGGCGGATCTGCTGCCGCCGGAGATCGACATGGTCCAGTTCGGCGATTATTCGTTCAGCCTTCAGTACGCGGGGCCGACTTCCATTCTTTTCGAGGTGGCGATCACCAACAAGTCGTCGGAGATGATTACGATTCGCCAGTTGAAGCTCGCCAGCGTCGGAACCGGGGCGTACGTCCTCCGCCGCGACCCTCACTTCCTGAACAAGGACATCCCTCCCGGGGAGACCCTCGTGACCAGGATCAACGTCCCCGCCTATGCTCAGGGGGGAGCCACGGGGTCGCGTGAGCCGGTCACGGTTCGCGGAACCGCGTATTTCGACTCGGAGTACGGTCCATTCCAGAGAGTCTTCCTCTCGAACTTCGTCCAGGGCGGTGGTCCGGCCCGCGACTGACGACCTCCGGCGGACCGCACGAGCCACCCCTGCGCAACGTCACAGCCGCACGAGTGGAACAGGCGCAGTGTGGAGTGCAGGACCCCGGGGAGCGCTGATGCTTCCGATCGAGGGGCGGCCGTCGCGTGCCGCGCTATGTCTCCCTTGGTGTCCGGGCCCCCAGCCAGGGGCTGGAGGCCGTCTGAGAGGAGGCTTCCATGCGTCGACGCATTGCGTGGTCATTCGGAATCGCAGCCCTTTTGTTCGGTCAGGTCGTCGCAGCCCAGGGCGAGGCGGCTCATTTCTCGATCGTCGATGCGACCTTCAAGGCCAGCGGTGATTCAGGAATGATCTCGGTGACGGTGAGAAACGAGGGTGACCAGTCGGGTTCGGCCACGGTGAAAGTCCGGCGGGAGCGCAGCTGGTGCGCCGAGGGGGATGAGGATTACTGCCGGGAACACCCGGCAGCTCCGGGAACCACCTGTGAGCCGCCCTGTCTGCGTTGGGAGACGATCGTTCTCGGGACGGACTCGAAGGTGACCGGGTCGGTCGGCTCCTGCAAGGAAGGGATGGTCGCGATCGAAGTGCCGAACGAGGCGGCGTACGTGGAGATCACGGTCGTGCCGGGCGGGACGCTGGGCTTCGGACTCGAGATCCCCGGGAACTGAAGGGGTTCCTCAGGGGGCGGGGGCAGGGCGGAAGAGGGCGAAGAAGCGGTCGGCAAATGCGGCATTGATCGTCCGGATTTCCCGGCGCATCGCCTCCGCTGCGGATGTGGCGCCCGTCGCCTCGAGAGCATTCGCGAGCGCCACCCGGTTGTAGAGCTTCAGCAGGCCGATTGAGTTTCCGTTGTAGCGGAGTCGGGAGTCGGCCTTCTCGAGCAGCGCAATCGCCTCGCCCGTTCGTCCCTCGTCGATGAGCCGCATCGCCTGCATGTGCTCGAGCATCGCCCGGGTGACCCAGGCCTCGGGATATTTTTCCAAGGTCTCCCGGAGAACGCCTTCCACCCGGGATGCAGCTTCGGGTTCGCCGGCCATTCTGGCGGCACGATGGATTTCGAGGCGG
>JBHEOL010000221.1:0-15984 GCA_046261635.1 Thermoanaerobaculia bacterium
CAGCATTCTGCAGTGGAGCGAACGGGTCGTGTCGGCGAAATCAGCGAAAACCGCAGCAGCGGCTTTGAGGCGCGGCATCGCGGCCGCGTACTCACCTTGATCGCTTAGTACCGAAGCGGCGATGTATTCGACCACGGCGACCGGGTGAGCGCTGACGAGCGATCGCTCGTACTCGGAGGTGGCCTGATCGACCGCCTGCAGAGCGTCTCGGAATCTTCCGAGAATTCGCAGTGCATTCGCCCGTTCCTTGAAGATGTGACCGCGGTGCTCTGCCATAACGACCGTGGGGTAGGTCGACCAATCGATCCGTCGCGCGAGAGACTCCGCATCGTACGTCATCTGGAGCGACGCGGAAGGCGAACTGTCCTGCAACGTGTGTGCGACATCCAATGCTGCGGCGAGGGTGCCGACAGTCGCCGGAGCGAACCTGAGGATTCCTGGCGCCTGGTCGACAGTTGCCAGGAGCCGGCTCTTGAGGTCCTGTGCCGCAACGGCTTCGTCATCGAGGCGCGAGGACACCCCCTGGATTTCGGCGAGGCGGTGGTTCTCGCATCCAGGAAGCTGTGGACTCTCCTCCCGCCAGGTCGACTCCTCGGCCAACAGAGCCGTGAAGGTCCAGAACTCCTCCAGCGATTTCCTGCAGCGCAGGCAGCCGGCGAGATGAGGATCGCTGGCTGCGGGGTTCAGGGCCAGGTCGGCGAGCGCTTCATCCGTGAGATGCTGGTTGGTCATGCTGTCTTCCCCCAGAGATGCCGCCACTCCTCCCAGGCTTTCCGGAGGCAGCGGGAGATGAGCTTTTCGGCGTATCCCGGGCTCGTTCCCAGCGTCTCGGCCATCTCTCTCGCCGTCGCGCCTTGCCAGTAATGTAGTTCCAGTGTTTTCCTGCACTTTCGGTGCAGCCCGCCCACGACCTGGCGCACCGTCATTCGCCGAGCCAGATCCTCGAGATCCGCATCGGGATTGGTGGTGGGATGGCAGGCGAGCGCCATTTCCAGATCGCAGTCGTGGTTCCCACCCCGGCTACGCCAATATTGGCGAGCCGCATTGCATGCTCCTCCAATCAACCACGCACGGGGATCACGAACCGTGGCCTGGACTCGGAGAAAGCTGACGAACACGTCCTGAACCAGTTCCTCGGCCACCGGCTCCGGAACGTTGAAGCGGCAGACGATCAGTCTTCGGAGAAAACCGAAGTGCTCCACATAGATCTCGGAGAACGAGTCTGGGCGGGGCGGAACGTCCGATGTCGCGGCGAGAGTCATGAATCTCCTGAGTATGGCGGAAAACCGGGGAGAAGGTAAGCGCCATCCCCTCTCGCGACAAACTGGCCAGCTGGCGCGGCGTTTCCAAAATAGGTTGGTGGTTTCTCTCTCGGGGGCGACTCCTTACCGTGATCAACCAAAATCCGAGCAGAAATCGCGCCTGGAACGAACGCGAAATGGCCAAGCCCGTCGATTCGGGCCGGCTTCGCCGACTCGGGATGGCGATTCTCTTTGCGTCGCCGGAAACCCGGATTGTCGAGATCGCGGTGATCGCGGATCCGCGGCAGCTCCTGCGCGGAGTGCTCATGACCGGCGGTGGAGAGGACTTCCCTCTCGAGGTGGAACGGAGTCATGTGCTCGTGCCGGGGGGCATCTCACTTCCGTGGAAATTCAGAATCGAGGGATTCGAGCCGACAGTCTATTCGGCCGCCGATCTCGCGATCTCGAGGCCGATCGTCATGAGACAACTGGGAACCGTCCGAGGAAAGCTCGACCGTCCGACTCCCTCCGGGGTAGAGCGTTTTACCTGGTTTCTCAGGCAACGGGTTCCTCCGTCCGTGACCGAGGTCCGGATCGAGGTCGACGAACAGGGGGGATTCGAGTTTCACCTGCCGGCGGGTCTCTACGAAGGCTCGGCGCTTGGGGAGAGCTGCGCATCGAAGATCCGTTCCCGAATCATGGTGAAGCCCGGCGGAGTCACCGATCTGGGCAGGATCGCCTGCGATTCGACTGGGAGTTCAGGCGGTCTGGGCGCGGAGCGCTCGCGATAAGATTCGAATCGGCGTGCGATTCTCCGTCGACCGAACCGATCTCCGGCTTCTCGCTCTGGCGCTGCCGGCGGGGGTGTTCTTTTTTTTCTTTCTCGGGTCGCTCTGGCCGCTCACGCCGATCGACGTCAACAAGAGAAAGCCTGGGCTCGAGGCGGAAGCGCGGTCATTTCTGGCCGGGCGCGGGATCGACCTCGAGGGGTACGCCGCGGCGAGCAGCCTGCGCGTCGACGAGGACCTTCTCGAATATCTCCAACGGGCCTTCGGTGCGGAGCGGGCCCGCGAAGAGATCGCGCGGTCGATCGTCTATCGCTACGTCGTGCAGTTCAAGAAGAGAGGCGATCCGGATTGGGTGTACGCCTCGATCGACCCGAACGGCGGAGTCGCCGGTTGGGGGAGAACCGTGCAGAACGACGCGCCCGGCGCGGCCCTCGGCGAGAACGCGGCTCGCGCGCTCGCGCACGAGGCGGCCCGGGAGCTCGGCATCGATCTCCGCTCCTGGGAGGAGCGCGCCACGGGAACGACCGAGCGTCCCAGCCGCCGCGATCACCGGTTCGTCTGGGAGCGGGAGATCTCGACCGTTCCGGAATTGCGCGAGCGCCTCTGGATCGACGTCGGCGGGGACGAGGTCATCGCCGCGGATCGCCGGCTCGTCGTTCCCGACGCGGCGGGGAGGGATGCACGGCGCCGGATGGCACCGACGATCGCAGTTCAGGTCGCGGGGGCGTTGCTGGTGGCGGTCGCCGGACTCGGAGCCCTGGTCGTGTTCCTCACGAGGCTCAGCCGCGGCGGGATCGCGCTCCGTCCGGCCGCGACGCTCGTCAGCGTCATCGGGCTGTCGTTCCTGCTGATTCAGGCCCTCCGTCCTGCGGAGCTTCTTCGCGAATGGGAGCCTCTATGGCCCCGCTGGATCGCCTCGTTTCAGAGTCTCGCTCTGTCGGCGGCAAGCGGGGCGTGGGTTGCGTTCGCTCTGTTCGTCGTCGTCGCGGCGGGCGACGCGCTCGATCGCGAGTCGGGTGCGGGGAGAGGCTCCTCGCTCTGGACGGCTGCGAGAGGGAAGCTGATGGAGCCCGCCGTGGGGCGCGCCTCGATTCGAGGCTTTCTGGTTGGACTCCTCAGCGGGGCCGCCATGACCGCGGCGGTGCTGACTCTCGAAATCGTTGCCGGGGGTTGGACGCCGATCCAGCCTCAGGGTTTTTTCTTCTACGCCCTCAACTCGAGCGCCCCGGCTCTTTCTACGCTGATCTTCTTTCTGATGGTGGCGCTCGTCGAGGAGCTCGGCTACCGGTTTTTTGCCGGCACCTGGCTTCTCGAGCTCACCGGGATGCGATGGATCGCGATTGTCGTGCCCGCTGTCCTGTACGGGGCCACGCACACGGGGCTGCGCTTCCTTCCCCCGGGCGAGCCGTTCTGGGGAAGAGCCTTCGCTCTCACTCTGGTGGGTTGCGTCTGGGGATGGGCCTTTTTCCGCTTCGACGCGCTCACGGTCGTGCTGTCGCATTTCACGGCCGACCTCTTCATCTTCAACTGGCCTCGTCTGGCCAGCGGCGACCCCGATCTCGTGCTGCGGGGAGGTCTGACGATCCTCGTGCCGCTTCTTCCCGGAATCCTATGGATGATTTCCGGCCGACGAGAGACCGCGGGCGGAGAGAATCCAGAGGCGTTATCCTGAGTTGAACCACGGCGCCGGCGCTGAAGCCGGGGAAGAAACGTCAGTTTTCCTCTTCTTCCTCGCCGGACTCGTCGTCCTCCTCCTCGGGATCCGGATCCATCTCCCAGATCGCGAGTTCGTCGAGAGCTTCCTCGGCGGCGGCCGCGACGTCCTTCTCGCTGGACTGCTTCAGAGCCTCGAGCAGCTCGCGGCAGTCGGGATCGACCGGGGGAAGGGAGAGAATCGAAGCGATTCGGAGGTCGCGCTCGGTCGTGGCCGAGCGCGCGAGCTTCCGTAGGGTCGGCCCGGCCTCCTTGAGGCTTCGGAGCCCCGCCGCGCGAACCGCCTCGAAGCGAAGGTCTCCCTCGCCACTTTCGACGAGCTGCAGGATCTCCTTGTCGAAGCCGTGGTGGTAACCCATCGAGAAAATGGCGGTCAGCCTCCAGTCCCGCTCGCCCGATGCGAAGTCACGACGGATGGCGTCCTTCTGCCACGGCTGTGGATCGCGGACCAGGACTTCCAGGGCTCGCCTCCGGACGATGGTCGGCTGGGCCTGATCCTCATAGATCACGCGAAGCCGGCGGACCATCGACTCGAAAACGCCTTTCGAAACGGAGGGAAGGAGCTCGGGGCCGAAACCGAAGTCTTCTTCATAGTCGGTTCCGCACTCGTCGATGATCGGGCCGAACGCGACGATCACGTCGGCCCGGATGTTCTCGTCCTGGTCGCTTTCTGCGATGGCGAGCAATTTCTCGGCGGTGGCATCGTCCATGTCGAGGGCGAGCTCTTCGAGCGTCTGCTGTCGGCGCTCGGGATTGGAGCCGAGCAGCGTGGCGGTCGGAAAGTGGGTCTTGGTCACCATGTCACCTCACGAAGGTAGGGCCATGTCGGAAATCCGGAGATTTACTTCGCGGCGTCCGCCTGCATCGATCGGAGGCTGGCCTCCAGAATGTCGGTGAATTCCTGCGGCACATTTTCTCGCGCGATGGTCTGGGTGACCGAGGCCGACTGGCTGATCGTGGGCAGCTCGACCTGGGCGTAAGCGGGAAGTGCGAAGAGGAGCGAGAGAACGAAAACCATACCGATCGTTCGCATGACGAATCTCCTGATTGATTTCGGTTGCCGGCGATTCTAACCCGGATGAGATGATGGCGTCCGCATGCGCGTGACGAATGTCCACGAGAGAACCCTTGCGGCGCCCCCCGAGGCGGTCGGAAAGCTGATCGACTCGCTCGCCTCGGACCATGATGGTATCTGGCCGCGCGGGTGGCCCCGCATGCGCCTCGATCGCCCCCTGGGCGCCGGCGCCCGGGGCGGCCACGGGCCGATCCGCTACCACGTCGAGGCATTCATCCCCGGCGAATCGATTCGCTTTAGACCGGATCGCTGAGCCGGAATCGGGCGATCTTCCTCGCGTCGGATTCGCGCATCCGGCGGCGGGAGTACCGAGCGAGCTCCCACGAGAAAACGAGGAGAACGAACCAGAGGGGAAGAGCGGCGGACGCATGTTCGAGGACGAGTGACGAGGAGAGCGCCGGCGCGCCCGTGGGTGAGGTGGATGTGAGCGCGTGGCGCGCGTACGTCGTCCGGTCCCGCCCGAGCATCTCCGCCACCACACTCGGTGGAACGGCCAGGGCCGCAAAGATCCGCTGCTCGTTCTCGATCCGGCGTTCCAGGCCCGCCGGGACTTCGGCGACGAGGTCGTGATGGAGGATCGCCGGAGCCACAGAAACGAGGGCCGCAAGAAGAAAGAGGATGGACCAGGGGGCAAATCGGGTGCGCACGGAGGGAGACTAATGGAAGTGGGCCGCCTGCTTTGTGAGCAGGCTCACCCTTCGCGGACGGATCTTTGACGCGACGGATTCCCAGTTTGGATATGATCCGCCTCAGCCGCGTGGGGACACGCGACCCACGCCCCCCGGACTTCCTCAGCGGACGAGCCTCCGCCAAAAGCGAGATTCCCAATGAAGAAAACCGCGCTCGCCGTCTCCACCGTTCTCCTTCTCGTCTCCGGGTGCATTCATGTCTCGGACCGGCGAACCGTCGCGGCTCCCGATCCGGGCGCGACTGCAGCTCGCGCGAGCGTGGTGGCCCCGGCTCCGAGGAACATCATCCTGATCGTTTCGGACGGCTTTGGGTTCGCCCACCTCACCACCGCGAATCTCATCCTCGGAGACGCGTTCCGTTTGCGGACGATGCCGGTCGCGGGGATCGTGCAAACGCGCTCGGCCGACTCGCTGGTGACCGACTCCGCGGCCGCCGCTTCGGCCATGGCGACCGGATACAAGGCGAACAATCGAGTGATCAGCATCGATCCCTCCGGAACGGCGCGGCCGACGGTGCTGGAGCGGGCCGAGAAGCTCGGAAAGGCGACGGGCGTCATTACGACGACGGGGTTCTGGGATGCGACCCCGGCTGCATTTGCAGCGCATTCGCCGAGTCGATACGAAGCCGAGGACATCGCGACTCAGATGCTTGGAGCGGGGATGGAGTTCGTCGCCGGGACGGGAGTCGAGAACTTCGGAGTGGAGGGTCGCCTGAGGGTCGAGGACGTGGCGTCAATGTCCCGCTACGACCTCGTCCGGACGCGCGCGGAGCTCGAGGCCGCGACCGGCGATCGTACGCTGGTCGTTCTTCCGGGGACCGTGAACGACGTCGAGTCTTCAGAGAGCCCCCTGGCGGTTCTGGCCGGCAAGGCGATCGATCTACTGTCCCGCGACGCCGACGGGTTCTTCCTTCTCATCGAGAACGAAGGGACCGATTCGGCCAGCCACTCGAATGCGACGGAAGACGTGCTTTCGAGCATCCGTGCGCTGAACCGCACGGCAGGCGTGGCGCTCGACTGGGCGGCCCGCAACGGGGACACGCTCGTGATCGTGACTTCGGATCACGAGACGGGCGGCATGCAGCTCTACACGAACGCCGCCGGACAGCTCGAGATCCGCTGGGGGACGAAGGGGCACACCGGCGGCGACGTTCCGCTTCTCGCGTGGGGTCCGGGCTCGGAGGCTTTCGCGGGGATCCTCGACAACACGGATATCGCGAAAAAGATCTTTGGCTTCTGGGGACGGTGAGGGGAGCTCCGGCTCACCCCGTGTTGCGCATCCCTGCGGCGATGCCGTTGACGGTGACGACGAACGCGTGCCAGAGGGCGGGATCCGTTTCGCTCCTGTATCGCCGCAGCACCTCGGCCTGGACGAGATTGATCGGGTCGACGTAGGGGTTTCTAACGTCGATGGACCGGCGCAGGACCGGGTTGTTCTCGAGGGGTGCGGCATGCCCCCCGGTCGCGAGAACGGTTTCGATGGTCTTCGTGAGCCGATCCTGCAGCGTCTGTCCGAGAGCGCGCAGCTCCGGCGGAACGAGCAGCTCGTCATAGCGCGCCGCGATCTCCGGCTCCACTTTCGCCAGCGCCATCTCGATGAGATCGATGGTCGAGCGAAAGAATGGCCACTCCGAGTGCATCGCGCGGAGCGGGTCGAGTCCCTCCTGCTCGATCGCTTTCTCGAGCGCGTCGCCGATGCCGAGCCATGTCGGCAGGAGAAGGCGCGTCTGCATCCAGGCGAACTGCCACGGAATGGCGCGCAGCGATTCGACCCCGCCGCCTTTCTTCCGCCGTGCGGGGCGGCTGCCGATGTTGAGCTCTCCGAGCTCGACCTCCGGAGTGGCGGCGCGAAAGTAAGGGATGAACTCGGGAGTCTCGTACACGACCGAGCGGTAGGATTCGCGGGATGACGAGGCGAGGCGCTCCATCAACGCACGCCATTCGGGCCGCGCGGGGGCCGGGGGGGCGAGCGTCGCGTCGAGGGTCGCCGTCGCGTAAAGCTCGAGGTTCCGCTCGGCAATCCCCTCGAGCCCGAACTGGGCCTGGATCATCTCTCCCTGCACGGTGAGCCGAAGTCTTCCATCCACCGATCCGGGCGGCTGCGAAGCGATCGCGAGATACGTCGGTCCCCCGCCACGCCCGACCGTCCCGCCCCGTCCGTGGAAAAGCGTGAGCTCGACCGAAGCCTCCCGCGCCGCGGAGACCAAATCCTCCTGCGCCTTGTAGAGCTCCCATGCGGCCGCGAGCCGGCCTCCATCCTTGGAGGAGTCGGAGTACCCGATCATCACTTCCTGCCGTCCACCGGACCAGTCGCGCCACGCGTCGATCTCCCAGAGGCGTTTCATCGTCACGCCCGCGCCGCGGAGATCGTCGATCGTCTCGAACAAAGGGGAGATCCGCAGGGGCGAGGCGATCCGCGCCTCCTTCTGCAGCAGCGCGACGGCCAGCACGTCCGAAGGACTCGAAGCCATCGTCACGACGTACGCACCGACCGACTCCGGAGGAAGCGTCGCGAGCATCCGGAAGGTCTCGAGCACGTCCTTCTCCTCGGCCCTCAGGTCGAGATCGGGAGGGATGAGCGGTCGGCGTGATCCGAGCTCCTTTAGAAGGAACTCTGTCCTGCGCCGCTCGTCCCATTCGGCGTAATGCCCGATGTCGAGCCCGGAGGTGATGGCTTCCAGGAGAAGATCGTGCCGTTCGGAATCCTGGCGGATGTCGAGCCGCACGAGCGGCAGCCCGAATGCGTGAACGCAGCGGATGAGATCGAGCAGATGCCCCCCCGCGAGGATCGCGTCGCCACATTCGTGAAGCGAGCGGTGCACGAGCATCAGGTCGGCCTCGAGCTCGCGCGTCTCGCGGTAAGGCTCGGCCTCGAGCTGTGGAGAGTGTCCGTCGATGACGGCCTCGACCTCGGCTCTGGTCGCCTGGAGGCGTCCGAGCACCTCGCGAAGAAGGACGCGGTAGGGCTCCCGCTCCCCGCGCGTTCGGTCGCGAAGCTCGTCCGAACCGCTCCTGAGCGAGAGATTGGCGCGCAGGACGGCGATCTCCCTCTCGTACAGTTCTGCCCCCTGCCAGCGCGAGAGCAAACAGGCATCGCGGGTGACCTCGGGAGTCACGTTCGGATTGCCGTCGCGATCGCCTCCGATCCAGGAGCCGAAGCGGATCGGAGCCGCGTCGAGGGCGAGCCCCGTTCCCGTGTGGCGGACCAGGGCGTCGTCGAGCCCGCGGAGGAAGCGGGGAACGGCCGCCCAGAGCGTCTGCTCGAAGACGTAGAGCCCTCCCCGCACCTCATCGAGCGGGGTCGGGCGCTCGTGCCTCACCTCATCGGTCTCCCAGATTGCGACGACGGTGCGCTGAAGCTCCTCGCGGGCCGCATCGTTTTCGCGGGGGGAAAGGTCCGTGCGATCGAGCTCTCCGAGCAGCTCGGCCACCCGCGCGTGCTTGTGGAGCAGCGTCCGTCTCGCGACTTCCGTCGGATGCGCCGTCAGCACCAGCTCGACCCGCATGCGGGCTACGGCTGCATGGAGGTCTCCGGGCGCGACTCCACCTTCGATCAGCCGCCCGAACACCTCTTCGCACGATCCCGTCTGCGGGGTCTCCTCGTTCCGGTGATACTCGCGGCGGCGGCGGACGCGGTGATGCTGCTCGGCGACGTTGGCGAGAGTCAGAAAGTGGGAGAAAGCGCGAGCGACCGGGAGGGCGTCCTCCGCCGGCATCTGTTCGAGAAGACGCGTCAGCTCCGCGAAGTGCTCCGTTCGCCCGGCGCGCCAGCTCTTCGAGAGAGCGCGGACCGCTTCGACGCGCTCGTAGAGCTCGACTCCCTCCTGGCTGCGGAGCGCCGCCCCGAGGAGCTCGCCGAGGAGGCGGACGTCGTCCCGGAGCGGACGGTCCTTCTCACTCGAATCTCCCCGCGTCTCGTCGTCCGGCATGGGCCCAATATATGACAGTGATCGACCCCGTTGAAAACGGGGGCCCTGTTGCGCCACACTCGGCGAGCCGATGTCCGACTCTCCGTACGAGGCAGCCCGATGGCTCCCTGGGGCGCACCTGCAGACCGCATGGGGAACGCTCGCGCGCCCCCGCCGCGCCGTTGCGACGCATCGCGAAGTTCTCCACACACCGGATGACGACGAGCTCATCGTCGATCACTGCGACCTGCCGGAGGCCGCCCGACGGGTGATCTTCATGCACGGACTCGAGGGGAGCTCCAACTCGGTCTACGTTCAGGGAATGATGAGGCTGCTCAGGGACCGCGGGCTCTCCTCGTCAGCCATGAACTTCCGATCCTGCGCGCGGGATCCCCAAAATCTCTCCCGCTCGATCCCGAATCATGCGGCGCGTTTCTATCATTCGGGGGAGACGACGGATTTCGATTTCCTCGTCGGTACCCTCCGCGCGCGTGCCCCGCACGAGCGGCTTCGCGCCATCGGAGTCTCCCTCGGGGGAAACGTCCTGCTCAAGTGGCTCGGTGAGCACGCCGGGCAGACGGCGATCGAGAGAGCTTCCACGATCTCGACTCCGTACGACCTCGCCGCCGGCGCCCGCCACCTCGAGCGTGGGATGGGAAGGGTTTACGTCTCCAGGTTTCTCCGGACGCTGAAGATCAAGGCGGCCGCGGCCGGGGAGCGTTTTCCCGCCGCTCGCGAACGGATGGATCTCGACCTCGCGATGCGCGCGCGGACATTCCGGGAGTTCGATGAAGGAGCGACCGGCCCGCTGCACGGTTTCACCGGGGCGGATGATTACTACGCGCGCAGCAGCTCTCTCGGCTTCGTCGGCGCGATCGAAACGCCGACGCTCTGCATCAGCGCGAGCGACGATCCATTCCTTCCCGCGAGCGTACTTCGCGAGGTGGGAGAAGCGCGCTCGGAGCAGGTGGAGCTGGTGGTGACCGAGCGAGGCGGTCACGTCGGCTTCGTCGTCGGCTGGCCGTTCCGCTGGGAGCACTGGGCCGAGCGGCGGGCGGTGGAATGGGTCACCGCCGACGACTAGCCCACTAGCGCAGACGTCATCCAGCGCGCGGTTCAATCTCTCGGGACGACGAAAACGCTCACCCCTCGAGGACTCGGATGAGCTCTGTTTTCGTCATGCTGCTGCGGCCGGGGATGTCCTTTTTTTTCGCTCTGTCGTACAGCTCGTCTTTCGAGAGGCTCGAGAGGCCGGCCTCGGTTTTTCGCGGGGACTGCTTCGCGGGGCGTCGCTCGCCGGCGGATCCGAGGCTCCTGCTCAGCACCTCGAGCAGATCGATCACCTCGGCGCCCTCTCCGCTTCCCGCTTCCTCTTCGCGATGGACGACCGCTTTCTTCTGTTTCTTTTTCCTTCGGGCGATTTGTTCGAGCCGTTCGATCGAGTCGTCGAGGAACTCGGAAAAATCGACTTTCTTCGACTTCGCCTTGATAGCCTTCTCGAGCTTCCCGACCTCCGAGGCGCCGGCTTTCTTTTTCTTCGGCAGCCCGACGTCCTCGGGGGAGCGGACCTCGTCGGCGAAGCGGAGCGTCTCGGCCCTCAGGATGCCGTTCTCCGCGAGAATGGCGATGACGTACTCCTTCGTCCGCATGATGAAGGTGGCCAGCCCCGCCTTGCCGGTCTTTTCCATGACGGCAGCGAGAAGCCTGTACGCTTTGTTCGAGCCTCCAGCGGGCGTGAGGAAGTAGCCGCGGTCGAAGTAACGCGGATCGAGCTCCCCGGCGTCGACGAAGAGGCGGAGGTCGATGTCGCGCGACTTCCGCGGCTCGACCGCCTCGAGCTCCTCGTCCGTCACGACGACGAATTTCCCTTTCTCGATCTCGTAGCCGCGGACGATGTCGTCCCAGTCCAGCTCGCGCCCCGTCTCGCTCGAGACGTATTTACGCTCGAGGGGGATGCCGTCGGCCGTCACCATTCGCAATCCGGCGCGTCGGGGACGGCTCGCCGGGTAGAGCGCGACGGGGATGCTCACCAGCCCGAACGTGATCGTTCCGGACCAGAAGGGACGGGGCCCCGGAGAGCCTCCCTGTTCGAGATCGTCTTCAGCCTCGGCCACCGGCGCTCCTCTTCTTCAGTCCCGCGAGACTCGCGGCGAGCGTCTCCTCGAGTGATTCGTCTTCTTCGACCCGAGGCTTGAACTTCTTGAGCTTGACCTTCCCGCCGGCCGCCTTCGTCTCGACGAGCTCCTTCACGCGGTCGCGGTAGGTGTCGCGGAACTCGGAAAGATCGAGCTCGCCCGAAAAGGCCTCGATGAGCTGCTGGGCCATGTCGAGCTCCCGCTTGTCGAGCTTGCGCCCCTGCGGCGGATTCAGGTCCTCGGCCGCGACGGCCTCGTCGGCGTTTCGGAGGGCGATCAGCATGAGATATCCGTCATCGGCGCGCAGGGCGCCGACGTACGGTTTCTTGCGCATCACCCAGCGGGCGACGCCTTCCTTCCCGGTCTTCTCGAGGGCTTCGGCAAGGGCGAAGTACGCCTCGCTGTTCCGGTCGGGCCCGAGGTAGTAGGCGCGTTCGTACCAGCGGTGGTCGATCTCCGCGGGATCGACGAATCGCGTGATCTCGATGTCGCGCGCCCCCTCCGGCTCGACCGACTCGAGATCTTCGTCGTCGAGCACGACGAGCGTGCCGCGATCCAGCGGGAACGCCTTGTGGATCTCCTCCTTCTCGACCGGGTCTCCGGTCTCCGAGCTCACCATCTGCTGCCGCACGGGCGAGTTGTCCTTGCGGTCGAGCAGGCGGAAGTGGACCGAGAGGTCCTGGACGGCAGAGTAGAGCTTCACCGGGAGCTCGTGACTCCCAAAGCTGATCACGCCCTTCCAGATCGCCCGGGCCGCCATCAGCGTCTCCCCCCTTTCTTTCTTTTCGTCCCCTCGCCGCAGCATTCGCTGCAGAAGGGATCGTCGAGATCGAGGAAGGCGCAGAGGGCGCAGAGCTCGGCGTCGCAGTCGGCGCAGCGGTGTCCGGCGCCTGAGGCGTAGGGCTGAGCGCAGGCGCTGCACAGCTCCTCGTTTGCGCTGATCCACCAGGGCGGTTGCGGCCGGCTCATGGCGGGCGAAAGTGCACCGCGCGTGCCCGGAGGCGGCGGATAGGACGCATAGGACGAATAGGACGAATAGGACGAAGATTGCTCTTCCCCCGACCCGTGGCAGGCTGTGCTACGCTTTTGCCCTGTCCGAAGCGCGCCCCTAGCTCAATGGATAGAGCACTAGACTTCGGATCTAGCGGTTGGGGGTTCGAGTCCCTCGGGGCGCGCCAATCAACCTTCCTTGCCCGTCGTTCCTCCGGCGGAGGAAAGGATCCTCCGCCACGCCACGGGGAATTTCACCCCCGCCCCGCGCGATACCCTGCCCCGGAGGATTTCTCACCGCATGGCTCAGCCCGCACCGAACAAGATCATCTATTCGATGGTCGGCGTCTCGAAGTTCTACGACAAGAAACCGGTCCTCAAGGACATCTACCTCTCCTATTTCTACGGGGCGAAGATCGGCGTTCTCGGTCTGAACGGCTCCGGCAAGTCCTCGCTTCTCCGCATTCTCGCCGGACAGGACAAGGATCACCTCGGCGAGACGGTCGTCTCGCCCGGCTACACGGTCGGCTTTCTCGAGCAGGAGCCGCGCCTGGACGAGTCGAAGACGGTCCGCGAGAACGTCGAGCAGGGAGTGCAGGCGACGGTCGACCTGCTCGAGGAGTTCGACCAGATCAGCAACAAGTTCGCCGAACCGATGTCGGACGACGAGATGAATGCCCTCTTGGAGCGGCAGGGGAAGGTTCAGGAGAAGCTCGACACCCTCGACGCATGGGACCTCGACTCGAAGCTCGAGATGGCGATGGACGCGCTCCGGTGCCCGCCGGGAGACACGAACGTGAAGGTCCTCTCGGGCGGCGAAAAGCGGAGGGTCGCGCTCTGCCGGCTCCTGCTTCAGCGTCCCGACATCCTGCTGCTCGACGAGCCGACGAACCACCTCGACGCCGAATCGGTCGGCTGGCTCGAGCGGCATCTCCAGGAGTATCCCGGAACGGTCATCGCGGTCACGCACGACCGCTACTTCCTCGACAACGTCGCGGGGTGGATTCTCGAGCTCGACCGCGGTCAGGGGATCCCCTATCAGGGCAACTATTCTTCCTGGCTCGAGCAGAAGAAGGACCGTCTCCAGCAGGAGGAGAAGGCGGAAAGCGATCGGCAGAAAACGCTCCAGCGCGAGCTCGAGTGGATTCGGATGTCGCCCAAGGGGCGCCACGCGAAGGGAAAGGCGCGCATCACCGCGTATGAGTCCCTCCTCAACCAGGAGACGGGCGATAAGCTGAAGGACCTCGAGATCTACATCCCCGCCGGACCGCGTCTGGGCGACATCGTCGTCGAAGCGGACGGCGTAGGGAAGGCGTACGGCGAGAACGTACTCATCGAGGAGCTGAGTTTCCGGATGCCTCCGGGTGGCATCGTCGGCGTCATCGGCCCGAACGGGGCGGGGAAGACGACGCTGTTCCGGATGATCACGGGACAGGAGACCCCCGACAAGGGGAACCTGCGGATCGGTGAGACGGTCAAGCTCGCCTACGTCGATCAGTCGCGCGACGTGCTCAAGGCGGACAACTCGATCTGGCAGGAGATCACGGACGGGCAGGACGTCGTGCAGCTCGGCAATCGCGAGATGAACTCCCGCGCCTACGTCGGAAGGTTCAACTTCTCCGGAACGGACCAGCAGAAGAAGGTCGGGAGCCTGTCGGGAGGGGAGCGGAACCGGGTTCACCTCGCAAAGATGCTCAAGAGCGGGGCGAACGTCATTCTGCTCGACGAGCCGACGAACGATCTGGACGTCAACACGATGCGGGCTCTCGAAGAGGCGCTGGAGAATTTCGCGGGTTGCGCGATCATCATCAGCCACGATCGCTGGTTCCTCGACCGGATCGCGACGCACATTCTCGCCTTCGAAGGAGACTCGAAGGCGCTGTTCTTCGACGGCAACTACTCCGAGTACGAAGCCGATCGCAAGGCGCGTCTCGGAGTCGCCGCCGATCAGCCGCACCGGATCAAGTACCGCCAGCTCACGCGCTAGAGTGGCGGAGGATTCATCCGCCTCCGCGTGGGTGGCTCGGGGGTGCAGGGCTCGGGCGTTACATGGACGGAGGCTGAAGCCTCCGCCACTATTCCATTCGTATATCCTCCTTCTGAGAGGAAAAAGAGAGCAGAGAGCAGTCTGCCAGCCCTCGCTCTACCCCGGACCTGCCATTGGCAACGACGAGACGATCCCGCCCCCGCCTGATGCGCGCCGCCCGCGACGGTACGCTCACGACCCTTCGGCATTTCGAGAGGTTTTTCGATGCGCGCCGCCCCTGGCGAAGGAAACCGGTGCGCCCCTGCATCCTCCCGTATCGCAGCTATGGCGCGGGGCGGGCGCTCGACGTGAAGGGGCGGGTCGTCGAAAACAGGGGGCTTCGACGGGGCGAAGAGGGGGAGTCGCGTTGGAAACACCTCGTTCAGGTGTGGAAGAGGATTTTCAGTCGCGAGATCGCAGGAGTTGCCATCTCGGCGCGGTGGAAGGGGACGGAGGTGCGCGGGACCTCCGATGATGAGGGATACTTTCATCTTCGGATCGAGGTGCCCGAAGGAGCGCATCTCGCCCTCTGGGAGGAGGTCGAGGTCCAGGCCGATGGTTTTTCCGGGACGGCCCGCGCGCGGGTTCTGACACCTCCGGAGGAGGCGAGGTTCGGAATCGTCAGCGACATCGACGACACCGTCATCCGGACGGACGCGACGAGCCTCTATCGGATGTTGCGGACGGTCCTGCTCGAAAACGCCCACGTGCGACTTCCGTTCGAAGGAGTTGCCGCCTTCTATCGAGAGCTCCACGCCGACCGGAATCCGCTGTTTTACGTCTCGAGCGGGCCGTGGAATCTTTACGACGTCATCGAGCAGATCTTCGAGTTGCGCGCGATTCCGCCGGGACCACTCTTCCTGCAGGACTGGGGGATCGACCAGGGAAAGCTGATCGTCGCACCGCACGACGAACACAAGCGCGAGCACATCGACACGATCGTGGGAAGCTACCCGGCGCTCCCCTTCATTCTCATCGGCGACAGCGGCCAGCGGGATCCGGAGATTTACGACGCGGTCGCGCGTCACTACCCAGGGCGCATCCTGGCGATCTATATCCGGGACGTGGGCGCTGCGCGGCGGAGCGGGGCGGTCGCGGATCTGGCCGCCGCACTCCAGCGCGACACGGGCGTGCAGACGATCCTCGCAGCCGACACCATCACCGCCGCCCGGCACGCGCTCGCGCGCGGCTGGATTAGCGAGAACGGGCTGCGGGAGATCGCTGGAGAGAAGGCGAGCGACGAGGACGCGGATCAGAAGCTGTGAGCCCCCTCCCGCGGATCAGTGTTCGGTCGGGGGATCTTTGCTGACGGGGTCCTTGCTGATGATGTACTCACGGATCGCCCTCTGCTGCGATTGCTTGAGCGAGCGTGCGAGCTCTTCGTCCCATCCATGGACGATGTGGCGGATGAGGGAGGCGA
>JBHEOL010000234.1:0-2640 GCA_046261635.1 Thermoanaerobaculia bacterium
CCGCGCTGGTGGAGCTTGCGAGGCGAGATCAAGGAGCGAGGAGGAGGCGATGCGGTGGCATCGTTGACGACGAGCGACGCGGAGATCGCCCGCAACGCGGCCCCTCTGGTTTCTTTCACAGCCTCTGAGGGAGCGCCGCGCCGAGCGTCATCTTCGCGCGAACCGCGAGCGCGGCCGAAGGATCTCAAAATTGCAGGATGACTGGAACAAGCGGTCTTTCTCGCTGTTCACCTCGCCTATATCCGATATCTCAACCATTTAAACCCGAAATCATGGTATGAATAATGAGTATGAATTACCGCACCCTCGGCGCGACCGGTCTTCGCGTGAGCGAGATCGGCTTCGGCGGCTGGGCTATCGGGGGCCCCGTCGAGGTCCAGGGTGTCCCGATCGGGTGGGGGCGTGCCTCCGACGATGACTCGCTCGCCTCGCTCCGGCGCGCGCGCGAGCTCGGCATCAACTTCTTCGACACGGCGGACAGTTACGGGCAGGGGCGCAGCGAGTCGCTGATGGGCATCGTCCTGTCGCGTCATCGTCCCGACGTAGTCATCGCGACGAAAGTCGGCAACGTCCGCACGTCGAGCGGCGCGATGAGCAAGGACTTTTCGAAGCGCCACATCTTCTACGCGATCGACGGCTCTCTCAAGCGCCTTCGGACCGACTACGTCGATCTCTACCAGATTCACAATCCCACCCTCGCGGAGCTCCGGCGCGACGAGATCCAGGAAGCGATGGAGATGCTGCAGTCGATCGGGAAGGTCCGCTTCTGGGGCGTCTCGATCTCGACCCCCGTTGAAGGTGTCGAGATCGTGAAGCAAGGATGGGGCTACACCCTCCAGGTGCTTTACAACATTCTCAACCAGTCGCCCGAGAAGGAGCTTTTTCCGCTCGCCGTCGCCAAACGTTACGGAGTCATCGCCCGCGTTCCTCTCGCCTCGGGGCTGCTGACCGGCAAGTACCGGATCGACGCCACATTCGCCGCGGACGACATCCGCCAGAACTTCCTCACACCGCGCCGGCTGGGCGAGGTGATGCCGAAGATCGCGGAGGTGAAGGGAATCGTCGGAGCGGAGGCGAACACGCTGGCGGAAGCGTCGCTCCGGTTCTGCCTCGCGCATGAGGCCGTCTCCACCGTGATCCCCGGCGCACGCAACGCCCATCAGACCCAGCTGAATGCCGCCGCCTCGGCGGGAACCCTCTCTCCTCATGCCGTAGCCCGGCTTCGCGAGAAGCTCGGCGACTACAACTTCTACGAGCGCCATTCGATCCGCGTCTGAGGCCTGCCCTGTGGCCGGGCCTCTTCCCGGTCCCACCCTCCGTTCGCCCCGCGCCGTTCCAGCCTGCGGAAACATCCCACCCTCGCCGGCTGTTTTCGATTCGCTCATGTCCTCGAAGACGATCTCCATCCGCGGCGCGCGCACGCACAATCTCAAGAACCTCTCGGTCGAGCTGCCGCACGAGGCGCTGACGATGATCACCGGCCCGAGCGGATCGGGGAAATCGTCGCTCGCGTTCGACACGCTCTACGCCGAGGGGCAGCGAAGATTCGTCGAGTCGATGTCGACTTATGTCCGGCAGTTTCTCGAGCGGATGGAGAGACCCGACGTCGACGCGATCGACGGAGTCCTTCCAGCGATCGCCGTCGAGCAGAAGAACTCCGTCAAGAACGCCCGCTCCACGGTGGCGACGGCGACCGAGATCGCCGATTACGCCAGACTCTTCATGACGTACTGCGGCGAGACGATCTGCCCTTCCTGCAGCGTCGCCGTGCGGAAAGAGTCACCGCAGAGCGTGACCGAGCGGATTCTCGGGTCACTCGACGGTTCGCGGATCGTGATCACCGCCGGTCTCGAGCTTCCGGACGAGGGGCGGGAGGAAATCCTCGCGCAACTCGTCCGCGGAGGCTTCTATCGCATCTGGCTGGACGGGAAGGTCGCGAGTCTCGAGGATCTCGACATCGCGGCTTTTCCTCGCATCGATGTCGTACTGGGTCGTTTCAAGGTCGCCGCGGACGCATCGAGCTCGATTCTCGACGGAGTCGAGCAGGGATTCTCGATCGGCAAGGGAGTGGTGCACGTTCACGAACAGTCCGGCGAAACGTGGATCGTCCATCGCTTCTCCTCCGGCTTTGCGTGCGACCGCTGCGAGATCGAGTTCGCGGAGCCGACGCCCCATCTCTTTTCATTCAACTCCCCACTGGGCGCGTGCGAAACGTGCCAGGGGTACGGCCGCACCATCGGGATCGACCTCGACCGTGTGATCCCCGACCGCACGCGCCGCCTCGACGAGCTGCCGATCGCTCCTTTCAACTCGCCCGGTTACGAGGACTGCTACGAGGATCTGGAGAAGGCCGCGAAGAAGTACGCCCTTCCGCTCGACGTGCCGATCGACGCTCTCACGAAGGAGCAGTGGAAGATCCTCTACTCCGGCAAGGGAAAGTGGTACGGCATCAAGGGCTTCTTCGACTGGCTGGAGTCGAAGAAGTACAAGATCCACGTTCGGGTGAAGCTCGCGAAGTACCGGAGCTACACGACCTGCGAATCCTGCGGCGGGTCGCGGCTCAAGCCCGCGGCGACGAACGTGCGCTTCCGCGGAAAATCGATCGCCGAGCTTTTCGCCATGGATGTCTCGAGCGCCCGG
>JBHEOL010000248.1:0-5276 GCA_046261635.1 Thermoanaerobaculia bacterium
CGCGAGATCCGCGGAGTCGGAGGCTGAAGCCTCCGCCACTGGGACAGACAATCCCCCAGGCTGGAACGAACGGATTCGCGAGATCCACGGAGTCGGAGGCTGAAGCCTCCGCCACTGGGAAGCCCTCCCAATTAGAATGACCTGCCGGCCAGGCCGGGAATCGAGGAGAGATCGATGAAGAACATCGTTGCAGCCCTTCTGCTGGTGGCTTCCGTCGCGCTGGCGCAGCAGCCCGTCGACCGTGCGTACACGGAGAAGATCAGGGAGTTCACGACCGATCCGTCGTTCCTGACGGAGCTCGTCGATCACCTTCCCGCCTCGGAGTCCGTCCCGACGCCGCTCGCGTTCCACGGTTACATCGCCGGCGCTGCGAACGAGCTGACCTACGCCGAGGATGTGTACCGCTACATGCGCGCCCTCGCCGAGGCCTCGCCCCGGGTCGCCGTCTCATCGATCGGCACGACGGAAGAGGGGAGGGAGATGATCCTCGTCGTGATCTCGGACGAGGAGACGATCGCGAACCTCGACCGCTACAAGGAGATCACGCGGCGGCTCAGCGATCCGCGCTCGATCTCGGAAGCGCAGGCGCGCGCCCTCATCGCCGAGGGGAAGCCGATGTACTACGCGACGGGGGCGATGCACTCCCCCGAGACGGCGAGCCCCGAGATGCTGATGGAGCTCGCCTATCGGCTGGCGGTCGACGAGTCCGAGCTCATCCGGAACATCCGGAAGAACGCGATCGTCATGCTCACCCCGGTCCTCGAAGTCGACGGCCGGAACCGGATGGTCGATCTCTGGCATTACCGGAAGCAGAACCCTGACCTTCCGACCCCGCCCCTCGTCTACTGGGGGCACTACGTGGCGCACGACAACAATCGCGACAACATCGGACTCCATCTCAGGTTGAGCCGCAACGTCCTCGACACCTATCTCGAGTTTCACCCCCAGGTCGTCCACGATCTTCACGAGTCGATCCCGTTCCTCTACATCTCCACCGGGACCGGCCCCTACAATCCGGGCCTCGATCCGCTGACGATCGACGAGTGGCACCGGATGGCCTACCAGGAAGTCACCGGGCTGACGCGGCGAGGGTTGCCGGGTGTCTGGACGCACGGGTTCTATGACGGCTGGGCGCCGGGGTACATGTTCTGGATCGGACTCGGCCACAACTCGATCGGCCGTTTCTACGAGACGTTCGGCAACCGGTGGCCGACGACCGAGAATCGCGTCGTGCGGAATGCGAGCGAGCGGGCGTGGTACCGCCCGAATCCGCCGCTCCCGCAGGTGAGCTGGTCCCTGCGCAACAACATCAACTACTCCCAGAGCGCTCTGCTTCTGGCGCTCTCCGACATGGCGAACGGGCGGGAACGGTTCCTCGAGCAGTTCTGGACGCTCTCGAAGCGCTCGGTGGCCAAGCCGCTGAACGAGGGGCCGGCCGCTTACGTCTTCACCGCCGACCAGAAGCGGCCGGGACTTCTCCACGAGATGTTCGGCGTCCTCGATCGCCACGGGATCGAGATCCATCGAGCCGACCAGGCGTTCACGGTCGATCCGCAGTGGCCTCCCGCGAAGCCCGTGAAGGCGGAGCAGGAGCCGTCCGCCACGGAGCCGGGTGAAGAAGGGTCGAAGCCGCAGGTCGAGGAAGAGAAGAGCCGGAGTTTCCCTGCCGGAAGCTGGGTCGTCCGGCTCGATCAGCCGTACAGCAGGCTGGCCGACATGCTTCTCGACGTTCAGTTCGTCCGCCCCGAGGACCGCGTGTACGACGACACGGGATGGACTCTCGGTCACCAGCACAACGTCGAGTTCTCGCGCGTGGTGAACCGGGAAGTGCTCGACGTGCCGATGACCAGGTACAGCCCGTCGGCGGAGACTCCTGCGCGGCGCGGGATCTTCGCGATCGAGAACACGGCGGATACGGATCTGGTGAAGCTCCGATTCCGCACGCCCTCGGCGAAGATGCTGGTCGCCGAGGCCGCCTTCGACGCGGCGGGGAAGAGCTTCCCGGCGGGAACGATCGTCTACGAGGGAGACATCTCCGGGCTTCACCTGCTCGTCACGCCGCTCGAACGGGTCCCCGGAGTCGCCACCAGACCGCTCCGCGCACCGAGAATTGCGCTGGCGCACACCTGGATCCGCACCCAGGACGAGGGGTGGTATCGCCTCGCTCTCGAGAGCATGGGCGTGCCGTACGAATACGTCTCGACGCAGGATCTCGCCCGGACACCTGACCTCCGGAAAAAGTACGACGTGGTTCTCTTCCCGCCGGCGAAGATCCCGTCCGCCTACGGCGACATCGTCAACGGGATGGCGCCGGGACCGGCGCTTCCATGGAAGAAGACGGCGATCACCCCGAACCTGGGAAGGATCGATTCGACCGACGATATGCGTCCCGGACTCGGCATCGCGGGCGTGCAGCACCTGACCCGGTTCGTCGAGGACGGAGGTCTCCTCATCACGGCTCTCGACACGGCCGACTTCGCGATCCAGCACGGCATCGTGCGCTGGGTCAGCGTCACGCCGGTGCAGAAACTGAAGGCCCCCGGAACGATCGTCCGCGCGAGCGTCACGAAAGTCGAGAGCCCGGTCACGGCCGGCTACGGCGAGACGGTGCCTCTGTTCTTCACGGGATCGCCCCTGCTCAAGGTGGGGGTCCGGGAAGACCCGAAGGCAACGCCGCGCGGGAGCGGTCGCGGCGGGGTCGACGATCCGGATGTGCCGCAGGGGCGTCCGTTCGTCGAGCTCCCGCAGAGAGCCGAGGCGCAGCCGGGGGAGGAAGGGTTCCAGTACCCCGAGGACATGCCCAGCAACTTCGAGCCGTACATGCCGCGGCCGGAAGACCGGCCTCGGGTGCTCCTCTCGTTCGCGAAGGAGCCGAAGGAGCTTCTGCTCTCCGGGATGCTCGACGGCGCCGAGGAGCTGGCCGGCAAACCGGCGGTCGTCCTCGCCCCCCGGGGGAAGGGGCACATTCTTCTGTTCGCCGTCAATCCGATGTGGAGGATGAACACGCCGGGAAGCTACCCGCTCGTGATGAACGCGATCATGAACTGGGACCGGCTGAGGTAGGAAAAAGGGGCTAGGGGCTAGGGGCTGGGAAAGGCAGAAGGCAGAAGGCAGAAGGCAGAGGAGGCAGAGGCTTTCGGTCATCCTGAGATTCTTCGGTCGCGCTCACCCGTGGCGTGATGACACGATCGCTGCGGCGCTCCCTCAGGATGACGGGGTGTTCTGCCTTTGGCTTGGACTCTCGTCAGCGGCGTTGTTCGACGCGGTCGAGGCGCACGGTCACCCTGTCCACCACGCCGGCCACGTCGCGAAGCCGCTCCGCCGTGGTCGATTCGCGGTTGTCGAGTTGGGCGACTTCGCGCTCGAGCTTCGCCAGACGCTGCTCGAGACGCCCGACCTGGTCGGTGAGCGCGGCATTCTCGGCGCGCAGCGCGGCCGCCGGATCCTCCGCGCCTCCGCATGCAGCGAGCGCGAGCAACAGGGTCGTTCCAAGGACGATCTTCTTCATGCGATCTCCAATGTTCATGTTTGTATTTTGCGAACTCTACAGTAAATCGATGCGTCCTCAGGAGAATGCGATCCAGGTCACGGGAGCAAAGTCAGAAGGCAGAAGGCAGAAGGCAGAAGGCAGAAGGCAAGTCAAAGCCAAAGGCAGAACTCCCCGTCATCCTGAGGGAGCGCCGCGATCGTGTCGTCACGCCACGGCTGAGCGCGACCGAAGGATCTCAGGATGCAGGATCCTGCCACCCCCCCCGTTTCCCCCGCACCGGCCAACGAGATCTCCGCATTTGGAGATCCTTTCGGTCGCGCCCGCCGATCTGCTAATGCTTCCCACTGAGCGGCGCTCCCTCAGGATGAACGAAAAGCCCTTGCCTTTACTTCTGCCTTCTGCCTTCTGCCTTCTGCCTTCCCCCCCGCTTCCCCTAATATCTCCTCGATGAAATCCACGGGGTTGCTCGAGGGGTCCGATGGCGTGCTTCGCTGCTGGTGGGCGGGGAACGATCCGCTTTATCTCGCCTACCACGACTCCGAGTGGGGCGTTCCCGTGCGCGACGACCGGAGGCTGTTCGAGAAGGCATGCCTCGAAGGCTTCCAGGCGGGTCTGAGCTGGCTGACGATCCTGAAGAAGCGCGAGAACTTCCGGCGCGCATTTCGCGATTTCGATTTCTCGAAGGTCGCGAGATTCGGGCGGAGGGAGGTCGAGAAGCTGGCCGGCGACGCGGGGATCGTGAGGCATCGCGGAAAGATCGAGTCGACGGTGAACAATGCGCGCCGAGCGATCGAGCTGGTGGAGGATCGTGGATCGCTGGCCGACTACTTCTGGTCGTTCCAGCCCGATCCGCGGTCGCGGCCGCGGAAGCTCACGAGAGCGGCCCTCGCCGAGATGACGAAGAGCCCCGAGTCGATCGCCCTGTCGCGCGATCTCAAGAAGCGCGGATGGACCTTCGTCGGTCCGACGACGATGTACGCTTTCATGCAGGCGACCGGCATCGTCGACGACCATCTCGACGGCTGCTCGGCGAAGTCATCGAAGAGCCGGTAGCGGTTCCCCCCGCGAATCGGCGAGCGCGAGCTCGAGCACGCGGATCGCGGCGAGAGCCTCGGCCGCCGTGACGGCGAGAGGCGCGCCGGTCGTGATTGCGTCGCGAATGTTCTCGTAGAAGGCGGGGTAGTTGCCCGGGAGGGTCTCGATGCGCGATGAGCCGCCGTCGTCGATCAAGGATCCCCACGCCTCCGGCGATTCGAGGCCCCACCCTTCGCCGCCCGGAACCGCGCCGGATCCGAGCGCACTCTCCTGCGGGTCGAGACCGTACTTGACGAATGCGCCTGCCGTTCCGCGGATCACGAATCGGGGCGTGCGGTCCCGGACCAGCATCCCGGCCCCGAGGGTGACGCGCAGCTTCTCGTATCGCATGACGAGGTCGAACGCATCGTCCGCCTCGCCGGAATCGCGCTCCCTCCGTACGTCGCCGCGCACCCGATCGGGCTCGCCAAAAAGGAGCAGCGCCTGATCGACCAGATGTGGCCCCAGGTCGAACAGGATACCGCTTCCGGGCTCGGAACCCTCTCGCCACGCTCCTGGTTTCGGCTGAGGACGGATTCTGTCGAAGCGCGATTCGAACGAGACGATCCTTCCGAGCCGGCCTTCATCGATCAGCTTCCGGACGGTGAGGAAGTCGCCGTCCCATCTCCGATTCTGAAAGACGGAGAGGAGGCGATCCGCCTCCGCGGCGACCGCGATGAGCTCCCGACCCTCTTCGTACGTCACCGTGAAC
>JBHEOL010000261.1:0-4181 GCA_046261635.1 Thermoanaerobaculia bacterium
ACTACGCCTCGTACAACCCGCAGGTCGTCCGCGCCGACATTTTCATGCTCGGCAAGCATGGCGACCGGAAGGGAAACAAGATCGCCCCGGTGCGCTCGTCCAGCGCGCTGGTTCTGAGCTCGACACAGGCGAACCGGCAGCGCATCTACCTCCAGCAGCCGACGATCTCGGCTCCGGGATTCAACGGGCAAGCCTTCAATCCACACGTCCCGCACACCGTGCGCGGCCGCGAGACGAAGGGATGCAACGACTGCCATGTCTCGGCCGAGAACGACAACAACGCATGGATGGCGCAGCTCCTTCTTCAGGGGACGAACTGGGTGAACTTCGTCGGCCGCTTCGCTTATGTCGCAGCGGGTGAGTCGATCGAGGCCGTCGCCGTGACCGAATGGGACGAGCCTCAGGCGGTGATCGGAAGCTCACTCCACCAGATCGTCTACCCCGACTTCCACGCGAAGCACGACAAACTCGGCCGCGAGCTCGAGACTGCGCATCACCATCACGCCCACGGGTCACGCAGCATTCAGCTCCGTGGGGAGTACCTCTACTCGGCCGAGGACCACTTCGGACTGGTCGTTTACGACGCGGCCAACGTCGACAACAAGGACTTCTCCGAGCGGATCGTCAGCTCGCCCTTCACGAGCTTCGGCCAGAGGCCGACCGTGAAAACGAAGCACGCCACGGCGGTCGCCCTCCCGACGATCATGCCGATGGCGCCGGGGCGGCAGACCCTGCCGGAAAATCGCGAGCAGGCCATCCACCCGATCTATCGCTACGCCTTCATCAGCGACTCGGAGGAGGGGTTGATCCTGGTCGACGTGACGACGATGACCGACGGCGATCCGGAGAACAACTTCCTCAGCCGTGCTCTCACGTTCAATCCCGGCGGAGCGCTCACCGGCGCGGCGAATCTGACCATTGCCGGCAACTACGCATACGTCGTCGCCGACGCCGGCCTCGTGGTCGTCGACTTCTCGACTCCTCTCGAGCCGCAGATCGTCGCGACGGTTCCGGAGGTCTCGAAGGGCACCGCTGTCGCGGTGCAGTTCCGCTATGCCTTCGTCACCGACGCCGCTGGACTCGCGGTGGTCGACATCACCAATCCGCGCCGGCCGAAGCTGGCCGCGCGGCTGCCGGTCGACGACGCGCGCAACGTCTACGTCGCCCGCACCTACGCGTGGGTCGCGGCCGGAAAGAACGGCATCGCGATCGTCGACGTTGAGAGGCCTGACCGTCCCCGGCTCGAGCGGATGTACGACGCCGATGGACGGCTCGACGACGTGTACGACGTGAAGGTTGCTTCGACCAACGCCAGCCTTTTCGCCTACGTCGCCAACGGCAGCCACGGGCTCGAGGTCCTTCAGCTCACTTCACCCGCGACCACACCTGGCTTCGCCGGCTTCTCGCCCGTGCCCGAGCCGCACTTGATCGCCCATCGGCACGTGAAGGGGGTCGCGCGCGCGATCTCCAAGGGTCTCGACCGCGATCGCGCGGCCGACGAGAGCGGCAACCAGGTCGCGATCTTCAACCGACTCGGAGCGAGACCGATGAATCTCGAAGAAATGCAGCGCCTCTATCTCCGCGACGGAGCCCTCTTCACAGTCAGCCCGGGGCCGGAGCGCCCACCACTTCCGCTCGGAGAATCGATCCGCGCCACCAAGGAGACCAGCCGATGATCAGCGGTTCTCTCTTCCCGATCCTCGCCGTGCTGCTCGCGATGATGCAGCAGGAACCTTTTTCCGGCAACGCCGTTCAGGGACCGATCCAGCCGGGCCAATACCTCGGCGTCGTCTCCTGCGCCGGCAGCGGATGCCACGGGAGCCCCGCCCCCGTCGAGAACGCGAACGTTCTCATGAACGAGTACGACACCTGGGTGCACGCGGGCTCTCCCAGTCATGTCCGCGCGTACGAAGCTCTCCTTCTCCCCCGCTCGCGCCGCATTGCCCGAAACCTGCGGCTGCCGCAGCCGGCCGAGAAATCGAAGATCTGTCTCGATTGTCACGCGCTCAACGTTTCGGAGTCGCAGCAGGCCGGGACGGTCGAGCTGACGGACGGCGTCTCCTGCGAATCGTGCCACGGGCCGGCGAGCGGCTGGCGCGCACGCCACGTCGAGGAGGGTTGGACCCACGAGGATTCCGTGCGGGCCGGCATGATCGACCTTCGCCACCTCCCGACGCGCGCGCGCACCTGCCTCGAATGTCACATGGGGAAACCGGGGCAGATCGTCGACCACGAGCTGATCGCGGCCGGGCATCCGGTCCTCACGTTCGAGCTCGACAACTTCACCGAGAGCCGTCACGTTCCGCCGCACTGGAAAGAAGATCCCACCGATACCACGCACGGATTCCGCGCATGGGCAGTGGGACAGGCAGTGACCTTTCACGAGAGTGCCCGGAACGCCGCGTGGATCGCGGGTGACGAGCGGTGGCCGGAGTTCGCGCAGATGAGCTGCGCCGGATGTCACCACCCGTTGCGCGAGGGAGCGTGGCGCCAGGAGCGCGGATTCCAGCACACCGCGGGCCTGCCGCTCTGGGGAAGCGCGCGCTGGATCGCGCTCCGTCATCTCGTCGCGGCAGTCGCGCCCGAGGAGGAAAGAGCTCTCGACGCCGACGTGCGCAGTCTCGCGCGCGAGATCGCGCGCATGCGGAATTCGCGAGCCTCGGCCGAGGCGGCGCGGGCGGTCAGCGCGCGGCTCGAGCGAATCGTTCCACGAATCGAGAACGCCCGCTGGAGCGAGAGGGAGATCCGCGACCTGATCCGCCGCATCGCCGCCGATCCGGCGATGACCTCCTGGGACCGCCAGGACGCCGAGCAGGCGACTTATGCCCTCGTCAGCATCAGCAACTACCTGGTGCGCGCGAACCCGGCCCTCCTCCGCAGTGACCTGGTGCGGAACATCGACTCGATGTACCGGATCCTCGACCGCGCCGCCTACCCCGATGAATTCGAC
This sequence comes from Thermoanaerobaculia bacterium, assembly GCA_046261635.1. Classification (GTDB taxonomy): domain Bacteria; phylum Acidobacteriota; class Thermoanaerobaculia; order Gp7-AA8; family Gp7-AA8; genus JBHEPS01. The sequence continues at coordinate 2,951 of JBHEOL010000261.1, forward strand.
CGCGCCGAGTTCATCAGGGCCCTGCAGGCGGTGCGGGAGGGGACGTAAGAGGCAAGCCAGAAACCAGAAGCCAGAGGCAAGGCAGAAGGCAGAAGGCAGAAGGCAGAAGTAAAGACAAAACCAAAAGCTGCAGTTCTCGGGTTTGCCTTTACTTCTGCCTTCTGCCTTCTGACTTCTGCCTTGAATAAAAGTGGCCCCGGCGTTCTTTGCCCGCCGGGGCCGTTCTGACGCGTTGACATCCGCAAAGAGGCATTCGCATCAACGAGGGCGGCGATCTATCGCTTCATTCCGTCCTCTGCCCCGAACCCGTTGACATCTGCGATAAAGCATTCAGGCTCGTGACGAAGAGCAATCTACGCCCTTCGAGCGCGTTTGCCAAGTTACAGTTTGGCCTGTTTTCCACACCCTTCCACAGCCCTTTGACCGGAACTTGTGCAGTCGCATTTTGGTCGCGCCAGCCATGAGGAATCGCACTCCCCCATTGTCGAAAACTTTTCAGGTGGCAGAGGACTCAGCCTCCATCCGTCCCAGTGGCGGAGGCTTCAGCCTCCGCCGTTCCCCGAAAGGAAGCCACCGCCAGGCCATCGTCGACGATCAGTCGGGGCGGTTCTGAGCGGTTGCGGCTTCGCCGCGGGTTCGGTAAGGTGCGCTGCCATGCCTCATCTGGTCCTCGAATACTCGGCCAACGTCATCGACCCGCCGGAGATGCGGCCGCTCCTTCTCGAGCTCCATCGCAAGCTCGCCGGAACGGGCGAATTCCGGATCGAGGACATCAAAAGCCGCGCAATCCGTCACGAGACATTCGCGGTCGCCGAGGGAGACGCGGACCGCTCGTTCGTCACCCTCGACATCCAGATCCTCGAGGGACGCAGCGACGCGGCGAAGGAAGGCCTCAGCTTCGCCGTCCTCGAGGTCCTGCAAAAAGCATTCGTCCGCGCCATCGATACATCCCGCTGCAACGTCACCGCAAAAGTGACGGACATGCACCGAAGCAGCTATCGAAAGGCAAGTCAGAAGGCAGAAGGCAAAAGGCAGAAGTAAAAGCAAAAGCAAAAACAACGGCGAGGGGAATTTGCGGCGTTGGTTTTGACCTTACTTCTGCCTTCTGCCTTCTGCCCTCTGCCTTCTGCCTTGCTTTTAAATGGATCCACTGACACATACGCTCGTCGGCGCCAACCTCGCTTCGACCCGTCTCGGCGAGAAGACGCGCCTCGCGACCGCGGCCCTCGTG
>JBHEOL010000294.1:0-4008 GCA_046261635.1 Thermoanaerobaculia bacterium
GCGCGGCCCCTCTGGTTTCTTTCACAGCCTCTCAGGATGACTCGCCCCTCGTCCCTCCCCCCCTCGTCCCTCGTGGCCCCTTTCCGATAGACTCGTTTCCACGGATGACCTCCCCGAACGTACTCGTGGCCGACATCGGCAACACGGCCGTCGTGCTCGGCCTCTGGACCGGCGACACGCTTGCCGCGTCATGGCGGGTTGCCGCGCTCCGTGAACGGACGTCGGACGAGTACGGGACTCTGTTCCGCCAGCTTCTCGGGGAGCGGGCTCGGGAGATTTCCGGAGCGATCGTGGGATCGGTCGTCCCGCCGCTCAACAAGACGATCTCCGAAACGTTCGAAAAGTACTTTGGCGTGCGTGCGCTTTTCGTGGAGCCGGGAGTTCGAACGGGGCTTTCGATCCAGACGGAGAACCCGCTCGAGGTGGGCGCCGACCGGATCGCGAACGCGGTGGCGGCGCATCACGAGTATCAGGCGACGACGATCGTAGTGGACTTCGGAACCGCGACGACATTCGACCTGGTGAGCGGGAAGGGGGAGTACCGCGGAGGGATCATCGCACCGGGGCTCGAGATCAGCGCCGAGGCACTCTTCACGCGTGCAGCACGCCTGCCCAGGGTCGACATCAGACGGCCTGCGCACCTGATCGGCGCGAATACCGTCGCGAGCATGCAGTCGGGTATCTTCTATGGATACATCGGGCTCGTGGACGGGATCCTCGAACGCATGAAGGCCGAGGTTCCCGAGGCGAAAATCGTGATCGCGACGGGAACGACGGGATCGATGCTCGCCGAGGAGAGTCCCCACATCCAGAAGTTCGACCCCGAGTTGACCATGAAAGGGCTGAAACTGATTTACGACCGCAATCCGCCGACCCGGAAGGGAGGACGCCGCTGAGAACGCTCGTTCTCCTTCTCCTGGCTGCGCTTCCCCTCTGGGGCCAGACCGAGATCGCAGCCGAGCGGGCGGCCCTGTCGACCGTGTCGCCGGAAGCGACGAAGACGGGGCTCGCGGTCCTGGCCTCGGGGGGAAACGCGATCGACGCCATGGTCGCCGTCTCCTTCGCGCTCGCGGTGACGCATCCATCGGCCGGAAACATCGGAGGTGGCGGATTTCTCGTCTACTACGATAAGGCCTCCGACGCGGTCTGGACGCTCGACTACCGCGAGGTCGCGCCGGCGGCTTCGACGCGGACGATGTACCTCGACGAGAATGAGAAACCCATCCCGCAGGCGAGCACGGTCGGTCCGATGGCGGCAGGAGTGCCGGGGACGGTCGCCGGTCTGGCCGAGGCGCATGAAAAATTCGGGTCGCGTCCATGGCGCGAGCTGGTGGAGCCCGCGGTGTCGCTCGCTCGCGAGGGCTTCGCGTGGCGGCCCGTCGACGTGACTCACTTCGCCGAGGCGCAGAAGAACAGACAGCTCGAGCGGTTCCCGTCGACGGCTGAGATCTTCTTTCCGGGAGGAGAGCCGCTCGCCACCGGAACGATCGTGCGGCAACAGGCGCTCGCGAAAACCCTGCAGCGGATCGCAACCGGCGGCCCGCGGGAGTTCTACGAGGGAGCTACGGCAAAGCTGATCGTCGACGCGATGAGGAAGGACGGGGGGATCATGACCGCGCGGGATCTGCGCGAGTACGCCCCGATATGGCGAGCGCCGATTCGCGTCGATTATCACGACTACCAGATATTCACGATGGCGCCTCCCTCGGCGGGCGGAATCCTTCTCGGCCAGATGCTCCAGATCCTCGAGGCGTACGATCTGGAGAGTTTCGGGCACCAGACGCCGCTCGCCCTCCACCTTCTCTCTGAAGTCGAGCGCCGTGCCTACCTCGACCGGAACCGATTCCTCGGCGATCCCGCCTCGACGCGGATCCCATACGACACCCTCTTTTCAGCCGAGCGCGCACGCGGCTGGCAATCCTCGATCGACCTCACGCGCGCCACTCCCACGGCCTCTCTCGTCCCGGAGTCTCCGGGAGCGGACCCTGGCGAAACGACCCACTTTTCGATCGTCGACGAGCAGGGAAACATCGCCTCGGTCACCACGACCATCAACACTTTCTTCGGGTCGGGCTATCTCGTTCCCGGCGCTGGCTTCTTCCTCAACAACGAAATGGACGACTTCACGACCGCTCCCGACACCCCGACTGCGTACGGGCTCGTCCAGGGCGAGGCCAACGCGATCGGCCCTTCCCGGAAGATGGCTTCATCCATGACGCCCACAATCGTGTTCCGGAACGATGCCCCGTTCCTGGTTCTCGGCTCTCCTGGAGGCGGAACGATCCCGACCACCGTGCTTCAGGTGTTCCTCAACGTCACGCTTCATGGCATGGGAATCGGGGAGGCGGTCGCCGCACCGCGCTTTCATCACCAGGCCTGGCCCGACCGCATTCTGTTCGAGGAAGGACGCGCGTCGGTCGAACTGCTGACCGCGCTCAATCAGCTCGGGCACGCCACGCGCGCTGAGGATTCGATCGGTGACGTTCACGCTCTGCTGTTCCGGGATGGAAAAATCTACGCCGCGGCCGACGAGCGGCGGGGAGGAATCGCCGGTGGGTTCTGATCGGGATCTGAAAGTTGCCGCTGCACGCGTGGCACTCGAGTCGGTGCGCAGCGGGATGAAGGTGGGGCTCGGAACGGGAACGACCGCCGAGGAGCTCGTGAAGCTGCTGGCGGCCGAACTGGAGAGCGGGCGGCTTTCGGACATCCGATGCGTCTGCACGTCTGCGCGCACCGAGGAGCTGGCACGCTCGCTCGGCATTCCGGTGGCCGCGCTGGGCGAGCTCGCGCCCCTCGATCTCGCCATCGATGGCGCCGACGAGATCGATCCATCCCTGCGACTGATCAAGGGACGCGGCGGAGCGCTTCTTCGCGAGAAGATCGTCGAACAGGCTGCTGCCCATTTCATCGTCATCGCTGACGAGACGAAACTCGTCGAGCGCCTCGGCCGCGGAGCTCTTCCGGTCGAGGTGATTCCGCTCGCCTTGGAAGTCCTCAAGGGGCGATTCGACGGCATGGGGCTTCGCCCCGAGCTCCGGCGCGCGGGAGGGAATCCCTTCATGACGGACGAAGGGAATCGGATTCTGGACGTCTCCATCCCGGAAGGACGGGACATCGCCGACGTGGTCGCGGAGATCGAGCGATGGGCGGGCGTGGTCGAGACGGGGTTTTTTCCCCGCGAGGCAGGCGAGGCGGTCATCGCCTCAGCCGAGGGGGTGCGCCGCGTCGTCCGGAACGTCCCGGTCTGAGCCTCGAAACGGGGGTGGGACGGCAGGGCGAGCGGAACCCGGGCCCAAACTCCTGCCACCTGCTGTGTGCGCCGTCACAGGCAGAGGCGTGTGGTCTGTGCTTTTCTGAGAGTCTCCAGGAGGAATCGTATGCGTAAAACCTTCATCGTCATGGCTTCCATGCTTCTCGCGTTCTCGATCGGATCCATCGCCTTCGCGCATCATGGTCCGACGACCGTGGTCATCGACGCGGCCCAGTCGAAGCAGCCGCCGGTGCCATTCGCGCACGCAAAGCACGCGACGGAGCTCGTGAAGACCTGTGACACCTGTCATCACACCAATAAAGGGCTGACGGCCGCCAACGACGAGGACGTCGCGAAATGCTCGAGCTGCCATCTCGACCCGAAAGGGGCCGTGCCGGGCATGCGCGAGATGAGCCTGGCGAAGAACCCCTTCCACACTCCGCTCTGCATCGGCTGCCACAAAGAGGGGAAGAAGGGTCCGACGGTCTGCAAGGACTGCCACATCAAGAAGTAAGGAATCTGAAATCGCACGGTTTCGAGGAGCTGCACGAGCCCGCACGAGCGGGTCTCGCGCAGCTCCTCGGCGTTTGCGCAGTCATCCTGAGGAGGCGCGCGGAGAACGAGCTTGCTCATTCGGAACCCTTGGGCGCCGACGAAGGAACTCAAAATGGGGGGATCTCGTTGGCCGGTGCGGGGGACACGCAGGTGGCGGCATCCTGCAATTCTGAGATCCTTCGGTCGCGCTCACGGTCCTCGTA
>JBHEOL010000008.1:0-7781 GCA_046261635.1 Thermoanaerobaculia bacterium
TGTCGACTGGATCATGTCGCTCGAGCCGCACTGGTTCAGCACGATGTTCGGAGTCTACCGATTTGCCGGACTCTTTTCGGCGGCGCTCGCTGCGACCACCATCGCGGTGATCGTCCTCCGTCGCCGCGGTGCGTTCGGCACGACCTTCGGCGCCGCGCATCTTCACGATCTCGGCAAGTTGATGTTCGCCTTCTCCACGTTCTGGATGTACATCTGGTTCAGCCAGTACATGCTGATCTGGTACGGCAATCTTTCGGAAGAGGCTGTGTGGTTCCAGGTGCGGACGAGTTACGGATGGGGCGAGCTCATGGGGCTCCTCGTGGCTCTCAACTGGATCGTTCCGTTCATCGTCCTGCTGCCCGCGTCGGCGAAGATGAACGAGAACATCCTCATGCGTGTCGCTGTGATTCTTCTCGCCGGTCACTGGCTCGACCTGTTCGTGCAGATTTTCCCAACCGTCCGCGCCGATCTTCCTCCGATCGGGCTGCTGGAGCTCGCCGCATCCTTTGCTGCGTGCGTCGCGATCTTCCTCCTGATCTCCTCAGCGCTGCGGGAACGCGACCTCACTCCCAGGAGTCATCCGCTCCTCGCGGAAAGTTCCGCCCATCACGACTGACCAGAAAGCCGGCAGAGCCACATCCCTGGTTCCTTACATCCTCACATCTTCAGCAGATCCTCCCCACCGATCGCGGTCGCGGAAAGGTGACCGTTCGGCGACCGGCATGCGTCGATCGGCTTCTTTCTGAAACCGCTGCTGCTGTGGCTCGTAGAGCTCCTCCAATCGACAGGAGGACATTCGATGAAACGCGCTCTTCTTCATCGTGGCGGCAGTGCACTCGCTGCGGTTCCGCTCCAGCGCCGGGTCGCTTCCTCTGACGGAGACGAACGTCCGTTGGCTCGTCGTGCTCGCCGCGCTATTGCCGGTGCAGTTCGTCCTTCTTCGTTTCGGGGCTCCGCATGCCACGACCGATGAGATTGGAGTGCTGCTGACGATCGCGCAGTGGTTCCTTCTCGGGGCCGCGCTGAGGAGGGTGCGGCCGCGACGTGCCCTCGCCTAGGGGCTAGGGGCTAGGGAAAACCAACCGCAAAGCCAGAATTGCTTGCCTGAAAGGGGTCTTTGATTTTGATGCTGGTGTTGTCTTTCCCTAGCCCCTAGCCCCTAGTCCCTAGTCCCTAGCCCCCGGGTTACCTCGCGATGACAGCACCGGCCTCGGGGCATCCGCGATCTCCGGCGGGAGCTTCACCGCGCAGCAGGCGTTTTCGAGCGCGGCGAGATCGCGCTGCATGGCGGGGTCGCTCCGCAGGGCTTTCACCAGCGAATCGAGGACCTGCTTTGCCGCTTCCTCTTCCGGCTGCCCAAGGCTGTAGTGGATCCATTTGCCGTCACGCCGGGTGGCGGCGAGGCCGGCGCGCCGGAGATAGGCGAGGTGCCGGGAGATCTTCGGCTGCGGCTCGTCGAGGATCGCGACGAAGTAGCAGACGCAGATCTCACCCTGAGCGAGCAGGTTGATCAGCCGGAGCCGGGTCGGATCGGACAGCGCCTCGAAGAGGGTCGGGAGGGTCGATTCGCTCATCGGCTTCGACAACATATGCGCATCTGCGAATATTTTGCCGGATGTGGCCGCGGCTTTCCAGCCGCGGCTAGCGCCAAGAGGCGGCCGACCGCACCTGCCGCGACCCCAACCGTCGCGCTTCCTGGCTCGATCCGGCCGCGGTTGGAAAACCGCGGCCACGGGGACACGCAAAAGGCCCCGGCTTGCGCCGGGGCCTTCCGATCGCTACCTGGCGTCAGCGCCGGTTCTTGTCGTTCTCGTTTTCGAGCTTCTGCTTGGCCTCGCCATACTCCTCGCGCACTTTGCCCTTCGCGCGGTCGAGCTTGCCTTCAACCTCGGTGCTGCGATCGTTGGTGGCGGCGCCCCAACCTTCCTTGATCGCGCCCTTCACCTGCTCGGTTTTTCCTTTCACTTCATGTTCTTTTCCGCTGGCCATATGTCAGCTCCTTTCGCATCTTCGAAATTGGCGTGATTGCCATCCCCCTCTATCGCAACCTCCGTTCCAGTTCGGAGCGTTTGAGGACGAGCTCGCCGACGGCTGACTGGTCATGTAAATCACTGATCAGCGAACGCTTGTGGCCGAGCTCGTAATTGGGTTCGATCCTTGCACAAGTCAGGGCACAGACTGCTTCTGAATACAGACTGCGTCTGAAAGGAGAGGTTGGAACATGCTGAAGAAATTTGGAGTCCTGATGGCGGCACTGACGATGGTCGTGGCGCTTGGAGCCTGCTCGGTCGAACAGACCGAAGAGGGCGAATTGCCTGAAGTGAATGTCGAGGGCGGCAACATGCCCGAGTACGACGTCGAGCCCGTCGACATCGACATCACCACCGAAACCGCAACCGTGACCGTTCCCGATATCGACGTGAGCACGCAGACGACGACCGTCACCGTGCCGAAGGTCGACGTGAAACCGCCGCAAAACTAAGCGGAGCGACAAGAAGACGAATGAGGCCGGTCCTTCGGGATCGGCCTTTTTTTTAAAGGGGCCAGGGGCCAGGGAATAGAAGCAGGGGCTAGGGACTAGGGGCTAGGGGCTAGGAAAAACAAAGGCAAGATCAAGAGCGACCCAGCTGCTTTTTGTTTTGCCGTTACTTCTGACTTCTGACTTCTGACTTCTACCTTTGCTTTGCCTAGCCCCTGGCCCCTGGCCCCTGGCCCCTGTCTTTCTGCGGCATGGTTTCTGCTCTTCCGTCTCGCAAGCAAGATGAAGAATGGAGAGCAATCATGACCAGAAAACTCATACTCCCGGCGGCTGCCGTGGCGATTCTCTTTCTCGCGGCCTGCGGCTCATCGGGCGGCCTCGGTGACCTCGGTGACATTTTCGGCGGAGGCGGCAGCAGCTCCGCCTCGGATCAGATTCGCGGGACCGTCGACTACGTCGACACCTCGCAGCAGATAGTCGTTCTCAAGGACGTCTCTGAATATTCGACCCGGCTGCAGGACGGCACCTCGGCCCAGGTCCGCGTCTATTACGACGATCGCACAACGGTCACGTGGCAGGGGAACACCTATCGTCCTTCCGATCTCGAGAGTGGCGACCAGGTGGCGGTGCGGATCACCCGTTCGAACGACCGGCTCCACGCGGAGTCGATGGAAGTTCTCCACAACGCCGGCGGAACGGGAACCGGAACTGGAAGCGCGGCTTCCACCGTGAGCGGAACCGTGCAGTACGTCGACACGAGCCGTCGGACGATCGAGGTCGACCGTGCGGGCTACGGCGGCGTGACGACGGTCGCCTATGACGCGAACACTGCGGTCGATTACCAGGGACGGACGTATCGCCCCGCTGAACTCGAGCGCGGTGACGAGATCGAGATCCGCACGCGCAGCGTGAGCGGCGGGCAGCTCGTGGCCGAGCGCATCGCGGTGATCCGCCCGGGGGGGTCGACGACCGGAACGGCCAACCGGACGATCCGAGGGACGGTTCAGTACGTCGACGCATCGAGACGGACGCTCGAGCTTTCCCAGACGAGCTGGATCTCACGATTCAGCACCGGAGGTACCGGAACCGCGGGTACGACGGACCTGACCTGGGACGACACCACGCGGGTCGAGTACCAGGGGCAGCTCTATCCGCCGACCAGCCTCGAGCGCGGAGACGTCGTCGACGTGAGCGTCACGCAGACCGGCTCGACCTATCGCGCGGATCGCATCCTCGTGGTCAGAGACGTGAACGTGAGGTAGAGAGGCAGGGGCTAGGGACTAGCCCCTGCTCTTATGGCGCTGCTCGCCCTTCCGGCGTGATCCCGAGACGGATTTCGGGTCGGGGCGGATTGAGATGCTTCGCCAGGTAGGCGTAGATCACCTTCCGGACCTTCCACGCTTCCGGCGTATCGAGACGGTCGAAGCTGTGGCCGCCCGGGAGGTCGTAGATCTCCGATTCGAAGGTCTTTCCTTCCGCCTTCAGCGCCTGGATCATCCGCTCGACCTCGATCACGTTGACGTCCTCATCGGAGCGGTTTCCGTGGATGCGGACCGGCCGGCGGAGTTTCGCCGCGTGCCAAGCCGGGGAGCGCCGCTTGTACTCCTCGATGTTCTCTCGAACGGTCTCGCCGATGAAGTAATCCGCGGAGTAGAGGCCGCGGTAGCCGTCCGTCATGTAGCCGAGCCGGAGGACGAGGTCGGAGACGGGGACGCCCGCGAAGCCGACGATGTACTTGTCGGGATGATCGAACAGGCTCATGAGGGTGATCAGGCCGCCGTGGCTCCATCCGATCAGGCCGACCCGGTTGCGGTCGATCCGCGGATGATTCTCCACGGCCCAGTCGCGCGCGGCGAGCGTGTCCTCGACCTCGAGACCGCCGTAGTCGATCGACTCATACATGTCCCGGCCGTATCCGGTCGACCCGCGGTACTCGGGGGCGACGACGATGTACCCCTGGGCGATCAGCTCGCGAACGATGTGGGTGTAGTACGTGGTGAAGTCTGCGTGGACGCCGCCGTGGGGAAGGACGAGAAGCGGGAGTTTCGCGCCGCCGAAATTCTCTCGCGGCGTGAAAAGGTAGGTGTAGAACCGGAACGGATTCCCGGCTCCGGGGGCCTTCGGGTTCTTCTCCTTCCACTTCGGAGGGCCGTAGATCCTGACCTTTTCCACCACGGCGACGTCGCCGACGCGTTCGAACCAGGTGACGTCGTCGATCTGTTTGGAGAGGACGTCGAGCTGGTGGCCGAGCGATTCTTCGAAGCGCTCGATCCTGGCGACTGCGTCATCGCTCCCGGTGGTCTGGGCCTGCGAGATGGAGGGGACGATCAGAATCGAGGCGAAGAGGATCGAGAGTGCTGCTGAGATGCGTTGCATGGCTTTCTCCCCCGGCCGGGCTGGCCGGCCGCCGCGAGGAGTCTAAACCAGTAAGGCGAATTCGGCAGGAGGCCCCGGTCACCTCCCCTGAGGGATCTCGCTCGCTCGCGTAACGGTCCAGCGCGAGTCGGACCTTTTCGAGCACTTCGCCGACGGTGATCAGCCCGACGCGCCCCGGCTTGGTTTTCCGCGACAGAGGCTGCTGCTCTTCGCCGGCGAGACGGTACTTGTCGACGAGGAGGTCGTGAAAGCGCCGAAACGGCCCGGTCCGGGCGGGATCGGTGTATCCGAAAAGCCCGATGGTGGGGACGTTCATGGCGACGGCCGCGTGAAGCGGACCCGTGTCGGGCGCGACGACGACGTCGGCCGTCCGGAGGCGGAGAAACGTGTCGCGGATCGGTCTGTCGAGGGCGACCATCGGACCGCTCGAGGCCGCGTTGACGATGGCGCGTGCGAGGGCGGCCTCGCGCGCCGATGGGCCGCCCACGAGAACGGTACGGAGCCCGAATTTCCGGGAGGCCCGGTCGGCCAGCGCGGCGTAGCTCTCGGCCGGCCAGTCCTTTTCCGGGTGAGAGGAAGCGAGCACCAGAGCCAGAGTGGGACGCCCGCCCGCCTGGCGCTCGAAATGCGCCGCCCGTTCCTCCTCCTCCTCCGTGAACCGGAGATCCCACCGCGGCTCGGAAGGAATGCCGAGCCACTCGAGAAACTGGAGGTACTGATCCTGGGCATGGACGGGAGGGGAGGGATCGATCCGCCGGTTAATCGCCAGGGAGTGGATCTCGCGCGAGCGCTGCCAGTCGAATCCAAGCCGGATCCTTCCGCCGGTCAGCTTCGCCACGAGAGCTGCCTTCGAGCTCGACTGCGGAACGACGACGAGATCGAATTTCTCCGCGCGCAGTTCGCGCCTCAGCGCGTTCCACTCCGCGATTCCGCTCCGCGCATCGAAGACGATGAGCCGATCGACCGATTCCTGGTTGCGGACGATCTCACTCGGAACCTTCTCGAGTACCCATGTGATGCGGGCGCCGGGGTATCCCGCGCGAAGGCCGTTCGCGAGCGCCAGGGCGTGGACCGTGTCGCCGACCGCCGAGAGGCGGACGATGCAGATTCGTGCCGCCTCGATTCTCGCCATCAGAGCAGCCGCATCAGTTCGAGTGGCCGGATCAGATCGTTCCCCAGAAACAGCTCGACGGCCAGGGCGGCCTGCAGGGCACCGAGCATCGCCTTCTTGTACGAGGCGCGGATCGTGTTCACGATCCCGTCGACCAGGGCCGGCCGATGGGCCCGCCCCTGCTTGCGGACGGATCGCTCCAGCCGGTCCACGTTCCGATTCATCTGCTCCACCGTCAGCGGGTTCTGCGAGACCGTCGTCTTGTCCAGGTCGAGAACCCAGGTCCGGCCGTCCGAACCGATCAGGAAATTCATCAGATTGAGGTCGGCATGGAGGAACCGCACCCGGTGCAGCCGCGCCACCAGCTCTCCGATCGCCTCGGCACGGCGCTCCCAGTCCTCCGGGAGGCGGCCTTCGAAGAAGTAACGGTCGGCATCCATCGCCCCGTCGATCTGCGCGAAACCGATCTCGCAGCGGACCAGCCCGTAGACCCTTCGCCATCCGACGAAGACGACCTGGGCCGTCGGGATCCCGTGCTCGGTCAGGTAACGGGCCAGATCGACGTGCGCGAGCGCGCGCGATGCGGTGAGGAACGCGTCCCGCCCGATCCGCGTCATCCACCCCCCGTGCGCCATCCTCTTCACCACGACCCGATGCCCTCCGATCACTCCCGCGACGACCGGGCGCCGGCCGCGGAACACGGTCGCATCCTTTTGCTCGAGCAGCGCTTCGTGCACCCAGCGATGCGAGCCGTAGATCCGGATCAGCTCGGCAGCGATGTCGCTTCGGCAGAGGATGTTGATGTCTCCCCCTCCGGACGTCACCCAGGAGGGCGCAGTCTGCTGGACCGTGCTCACTTCCGACAGGTTATCAACGGCAGGTGACCTCATCAACAATTTTCGACTCTCCCAATAACCGTTCAATCGACGACAGAAGCAACGTTATCTCGGCTCGCTCCGATCCAAGGCCCGCGGGGCTCGCGTTGTCGGGAGTCGCGGCTCGGATCGCTTCCTGGACCGAAGCCTGGTCTGATGGGAAAACCGGCCATCTTCACCTCGAAATCCCGGCCGGTTCGTCAGAGGGCCGACCGCCGATTCACGCCGGGTCTCAAGGTCTGTCGCAGGCGCGGAATGCAATCTCCATTGATTTTGGTCGATGGGCCGTCAGGCGGACGGCAAAGTCGATGGGAGCGAAATCGCCGGTCGCTTCGGGCCCATCCTAGGCCATAGAATGGGTTCTTCACTCGGAGGAAACCATGCCGTTAGAGGGTAGTCTGAGCACGATGCCCGTGCCGGAGCTGCTGATGTGGATCAGCCAGTTCCAGAAAACAGGAACGCTCGAGATTCGAAGCCGCGGAAGCGTTCAGAAGGTCGCCTTCGAGCAGGGGAAGCTGATTTTTTCTTCCTCGTCCGATCACGGGGCAACCCTGGGCCGGCTGCTGATCGCCCGGGGCCTCGTCTCCGAGGAGATGCACGAGAAGGCGCGTCACCTTCGGGGGGAAAAGTCGGTCGCGGTGGCGAAGGCGCTGAGCGATCTCGGTGCCCTTCCGAGGGAGGAAGGGATCCGCATCCTCGGCAAGAAGGCAGAGAAGGATCTGTTCGAGCTCTTCGAGAGGAAAGAAGGAACCTTTCATTTCGACGAGAGCGAGATGCCGGAGCTGGATCTCCTTCCGCTGCGCGTCGACGTCTCGCGCCTGCTCCTGCGCATCACCCAGCAGATGGACGAGAACGGCGAATACGATTTCGAAGCCTCGGGAATCCGCCTCCAGATCCCCTCGGACATCTGAAGGAGAGCTGGCCGGGGCGTTCCAGCCCC
>JBHEOL010000317.1:0-8982 GCA_046261635.1 Thermoanaerobaculia bacterium
CGCTTGTCGGTGTCCGAGAGAATCGCGTACGCCTCGGCGGCCTCCTTGAAGCTCTCCTCGGCCTGCTTGTCTCCCGGGTTCTTGTCGGGGTGGTGTTTGAGCGCGAGGCGGCGGTAGGCCTTCTTGATCTCGTCGACGGAGGCGTCGCGGGAGACACCGAGAACCTCGTAATAATCTTTTTTTTCAGTCGTAGCCATGGGGATTGGTGCCTGAAGGAATGAGCCGCCGCCGTTACTCGGACTGCGGCGCCTGCGACTTCAGCGGGTTGTAGAGCATCACGGTCGTGAGAATTCTGGATGCATTCTGCAGGTCGAAGATCGCGTCGTTGATCGGCTGTTTGTTCTCGGAGGCGACCGAATTCTTGCCGATCGTGATCGCCTTCTGGACGCGCTCGCGGTCCTCGTCGTTCAGCAACTTGCCGAACTCCCTGAAGACCTTCTCGTTCGTGTAGATCATTCCCTCGAGCTTGTTCTGGAGCTGGCGAATCTCCTTGCGCTGCTGGTCCATCCGGGAGAACTCGCCGGCCTCGGTGATGATCCGGTCGATTTCGTCCTGGGTGAGCCCGCCCGCGGGATTGATCTGCACGCCCTGCTGCTGGCCCGTCGCCTGGTCGCGGGCCGTCACGTGGACGATCCCGTTCGAGTCGATCGAGAAGGTGACTTCGATCTGGGGAACGCCTCGCGGCGCCGGAGGGATTCCGATCAGGTCGAACTTGCCGAGCGACTTGTTCTCGCGTGCGAATTCGCGCTCCCCCTGCAGAACGTGGATCTGGACCTTGTTCTGGTTGTCCGCGACGGTGGTGAAGATCAGGGAGTTCTTCGTGGGAATGGTCGAGTTGCGCTCGATGATCTTGGTGAAGAGCCCGCCATGGGTCTCGAGCCCGAGCGAGAGCGGCGTGACGTCGAGAAGGACCATGTCCTTGATGTCGCCGCGCAGGATTGCCCCCTGAACCGCGGCGCCGACCGCGACGACCTCATCGGGATTGATATTGCGATTGGGGTCCTTGCCGAAGACGGCCTTGACCGCCGCGACGACTTTCGGCATCCGGGTCTGCCCGCCGACGAGGACGACCTCGTCGATCTTCTCCGGGGAGATCCCGGCGGCTTCGAGAGCGTTGCGAACCGGCTCGATCGTCCGCTCGATCAGGTCCTCGACCATCTTCTCGAACTCGGCCCTCTTGAGCACGCGGTTGAGATGCTTCGGACCCGACTGATCGGCAGAGATGAACGGAAGAGTGATTCGAGTCTCGTCGGCGCCGGAGAGCTCGCACTTGGCCTTTTCCGCGGCTTCCTTGAGCCGTTGGAGCGCCATCCGGTCGTCGCGCAGGTCGATGTTCGTCTCGCGCTGGAACCCTTCGATGAGCCAGTCGATGATCCGTTTGTCGAAGTCCTCGCCGCCGAGAAACGTGTCGCCCGAGGTCGAGAGGACCTCGAAGAGCCCTTCCTCGAGCTTGAGGATCGAGATGTCGAACGTTCCGCCCCCGAGGTCGTAGACGGCGATGATCTGGTTCTTCCGGTTGTCGAGGCCGTACGCGAGAGCAGCGGCGGTCGGCTCGTTGATGATGCGGAGCACCTCGAGGCCCGCGATCTTTCCCGCGTCCCTCGTCGCCTGCCGTTGCGAATCGTTGAAGTATGCCGGGACGGTGACGATCGCCTCGGTCACCGGCTCCCCCAGAAACTCCTCGGCGAAGCTCCGGATCTCCTGGAGCACGAAGGCCGAGATTTCCTCCGGGGAGTACTCCCTCTCGCGGATCTTGAGCTTCACGTCGCCGTTGTTGGCGGCGATGATCTGGTACGGAAGGACCTCCCGCGCGCGGTTGACCTCGTCCGTGTCGTACTTGCGGCCGATCAGGCGCTTGATCGCGTAGACCGTGTTGAAGGGATTCGTGATCGCCTGGCGTTTGGCGATCTGGCCGATCAGACGCTCGCCGTCCTCGGTGAAGCCGACCACCGAGGGGGTCGTGCGGCTCCCTTCCCGATTCGGAACTACCTGCGGGGTGGAGACGTCGACCAGTGCCACGCACGAGTTCGTCGTTCCGAGATCGATCCCGATGATCTTGCCCATTCAGTCCTCAGGACGGATCCGATCCGTCCTCACCTTCCGCGCGCCCCAATGGGACGGCCACCCTCACCATCGCCGGTCTCAGCAGTCTATCGTGCAGCATATAACCCTTCTGCAGGACGTCCACCACCGAATTCGGCTCCATCTCGTCGGACTCCACCCGGGCGATCGCCTCGTGAAACAGCGGATCGAACGGCTCCCCGGCCGGATCGAGCGTCTGGAGGCCGGTCCGCTCGAGAACCTCGGCGAGCTGCCTGGCGATCATCTCGACGCCCGTCCGGAAGTCCTCCACGGAGGGGCTGGAAACCGAGAGCGCCCGCTCGAAATTGTCGAGCACGGGAAGGAGCTCGCGGAGCGTGTCGGCGACCGCGTAGCGACGGAACTCGCCTTTCTCCTTCTCCATGCGGCGCCGGAAGTTCTCGAAATCGGCGCGCGAGCGGAGGTACTGATCCTTCAGCTTTTCGTTCTCCGCACGGAGTGCCGCGGACGTTTCGCTCGTCCCTTCATCCGATCCGTCATCCGTCTCGTCGGACGAGCCGGCATCCCGGAGCGCTTCCCCTCCGTTCTCGCTGACCGACTCGGAGGTGTCCCGGTAGCCGGCGAGTTCCCTCACATCCTGCATTTCGCCCGAATCGTCGATGACATAGACCTCGTCATCGGACTCCGGACCCTTCGGTTCGTTCCCGTCAGTCACGATTGTTTCTCCTGGGATTCCTCAATCTTACGGCCAAGTGCCTTCCCGAGGTAGTCCACCAGGGGAACCACGCGGCCATACTCCATCCGGGTGGGCCCAATGACGGCGACCAGGCCGGCTGGCCGGCCGACGCCGTAACTGGCGGCCACCATCGCGAAATTGTAGCTGCCGGTGAAGGTGCTCTCCGATCCGACGAGGATCTGCAACCCCTCCTCCCCCATGCAGTGGTTCAGGATCTGAACCAGCTTTTCCTTCTCCTCGAACGCGCGCAGGAGCCGGCGCATCGCATCGACGTCTGCGCCCGCAAACTCCGGCTTGTTCAGGATCGAGGTCGCTCCCTCGACCCACAGCTCGTGCTCGGCGGGAAGGAGCTCTTCCACCGCGCCGGCGCTGACGGCGAGCGTGCGGCTCCAGATGCGGTCGAGGCGCGCGCGGTCCTCCTGCGCCATCCGCGCGAGCCGCTCGCGCATCTCGAGTAGGGTCATTCCTCCGAACTCGACCGTGAGGTAGCGGGAGATCCTGTCCGCCTCCTCCCTCTCGATCGGCTCGTCCGTTTCGACGACCTTGTTCACGAGCACGCCGTTGGCGCCGACCATCACGCACATCAGCCGCCTCTCGGCGACCACGATCAGGTCGATGCTCCGCATCGCCATGTGATTGAGGGTCGGCATGAAGACCACGCCCACCTGGTCGCTGAGCTTCGACAGCAGCCGCGAGCTCATGTGCATGACCTCGTCGAGCTCGTTGATCTTGGCGACCTCTCCGTCGATCGCGGTTCGTTCCGACGGGGTCAGTCTTCTCGATTTCATCAGGTGGTTGATGAAAAACCGGTAGCCGCGATCCGTCGGCACCCGTCCGGCCGAGGTATGGGGCTGGTGGAGATAGCCGAGATCCTCCAGATCCGCCATGACGTTGCGGAGCGAGGCGGGGGATAGCTTGAAGACCCCCGATTTGGCGAGCGAGCGCGAGCTGACCGGTTCGCCGCTGGCGACGTAGGTGCGGACGACCTCGCGGAGAACTTCCCGGAGTCGCTGTTCGAGCTCTTCATCCTGGTCGGGTCTGGGCGGCATACGCTGGCACTCTTTTCAGCTGAGTGCTAGCTTCCAGCACCCGGGCACGGCTGTCAAGCTGAACGAGAATCGAGCTTTATGGAATTTCACCTAGGGTCGAGCTCGCTGTCACGCCGCACCCGAGTGCCAGCGCACCGTTTCCACCTTCGGCCCATGACGGCGCGGTGATTGCCTATACTGACCCTGCATGCCGCGCCTGCTCTTCACCCTCGGCCTCCTCGCCGTGCTCCTCGGTCCCTCCCCCGCCCGCGGCGAGATCATCGACCGGGTCGCCGCCGTGATCGACCGGCAGGTGATCACCCTCAGCGAAGTCAATCAGATCGTCGAGCTGCGGCTGCTCGCACGCCGCGATGGCGAGGCGGATGCGGAGTACCGCAGGCGCGTCCTCGACGCGCTCGTCGCCCAAATTCTGCGCTACCGCGACATCGAGCGCTTCGGCGCGCCGGACGTCTCTGCCAACGCCATCGAGGCCCGGCTCCGAGAGATCGTTGCCCGCTTTCCCTCGGAAGAGGCATTCGGCGAGACCCTGCTCCGCGTCGAGATGAATCTCGACGAGGTGAAGACCGTGATCAAGCGCCAGCTCCAGGTCGCCGCCTACGTCGACGAGAAATTCGCCCCGCTCATCTTCGTCTCGCTCGCGGAGATCGAGGAGTATTACCGCAACGTCTGGGCGCCCCAGAGACGCTCCCGCGGACTTCCCGTTCCTCCGCTCAGCGACGTGCGCGAGGAAATCCGCACGCTGATCCGCGCCGGCCAGCTCGACAGCGAGATCGACAACTGGACCACCCAGCTCCGCAGCCGCGCAAACGTCGACATCTACGTGTACCGGTGAAACCGTGGCCGCGGCTTTCCAGCCGCGGCTGACCGCGCCACGCGCAATGGGACAAGGCGTGCTGTGAACGCAGGTCCCGCCTGCTCGGCGAATCGGATTCCTGGCACGAAGCCGGCGCTGGAAAGCCCCGGCCACAGTTCCTACCGCTTTTCGTCCATCAGGGCGAGCGTATTCCCCTCGGAGTCGCGGAAGGAGGCGAGCCAGAGCTCGTGATCGGGCATTTTGGCGACCATCCGCGGCCGCTCGATGAACTCCACGCCTTTGCCGACCAACTCGGCCCACGCCTTCTCGATGTCGCCGACGCGGAAGTAGATGATCGAGGAGCGATGCTCGTCATCGCCCGATTCCCCCACGCCGAGCAGCAGGCGGATGCTTCCGCAGGCAAAAAAGGCCATCTGGGGCGGAGCCTGGAACAGCAGGCGGAGCCCGAGAGCGTCGCGGTAAAACGCGATCGCGCGGTCGAGCGACTTCACGGGGATGGCGATCTGACCGATCTGGCTGATCGTTCCGGGACGCTCACTCATCGTTTCTCCTCGTCTCCTGGCCTGCTCGACCCGGGGCGGCTGCCTCAAAGCATGCGATGTTGCGTTCTCGTCCCCGGCCGCCGTCACCCCGACATCATGTCGTCGGGGATGTCGAAGTTGGACCAGACGTTCTGGACGTCGTCGTGATCGTCGAGCGACTCGAGCAGCTTCATGTTCGCTCGTGCCTGAGCCTCGTCGACCTTGACCAAGGTCATCGGGATCATGGAGAGCTTGGCTTCGACGGTCGGAATGCCGCCCTTCTCGAGGGCCTCGCGAACCGGCTCGAAGCTCTCGGGCAGGGTGTAAACCTCGAACACGTCGGCGTCGTCGGTCTGCAGGTCGTCGGCGCCGGCCTCGAGAGCGACCTCCATCAGGCGGTCCTCGGTGGTCGCATTTTTCTCGACAGCGAAGTAACCCTTCCGATCGAACTGGAACTTGACCGAGCCCGGCGTGCCGAAGCTCCCCCCCGCCTTTTCGAACATGTGGCGGATCTCCGGGGTGGTGCGGTTCGTGTTGTCGGTCAGGGCCTCGACGATCAGGGCGACTCCGCCCGGGCCGTAACCCTCGTAGGTGATGTCCTCGTAGCTGGCACCCTCGAGCTCACCCGTGCCGCGCTTGACCGCGCGGTCGATGTTGTCCTTCGGCATGTTGTTCGCCTTGGCCTCGGCGATCGCGGCCCGCAGGCGGGGATTCCCCTCGGGATCGCCGCCGCCGAGCCGGGCGGAAATCGTGATCTCCTTGATGAGCCGCGTGAAGATCTTCCCCCGCTTGGCGTCAGCTGCGCCCTTCTTGTGCTTGATGGTGCTCCATTTACTGTGGCCGGACATGATGGAAATTGACTCCTTGAAGGGTTGAGAGGACGGCTCGAAAACCGGCCCGGAAGGATACCATAGGCAAAGTCAGAAGTCAGAAGGCAGAAGGCAGAAGGCAGAAGTAAAAGCAAAAGCAAAATCAAAGGCAGAGGCAACAGCAGCCTTTGCCTTTGCTCTTACTTCTGCCTTCTGCCTTCTGCCTTCTGACTTGGCTTCACTTCCTTCTGACTTCTGACTTCTGGCCTAGCTTTGCTTCATTCCTTTTCGTCCCCGGATGACCAGCCTGATCGGGCTGCCGTAGATGCCGAGGGCTTCGCGCAGCTGATTCTCGAGATAGCGCTTATAGGAGAAGTGCAGCGGTTCCGCGATGTTGGAAAAGAGAGCGAAGGTCGGCGGTCCCGACTTGAGCTGGGTGGCGTAGTAGAACCGGCGGGGCTTGCCGTTCACCGCCGGGGGATTGTGCGCCGCGACGGCGGCGGCGAGGATCTGGTTCAGCTCTGATGTCTTGAACTTCGCGCGGTGCGAGGCGGCGATCCTGTCGATCTGGTCGAATAGCTTCTCGACCCTCCGCCCGGTCTTCGCCGAGATGAACTCGATCGGCGCGTACTGCAGAAATTTGAGTTTCATTCGGATCGTGTCGTCCACCTTTTTCGAGGTGTCCTGTTCCGCCTCGACCAGGTCCCACTTGTTCACGAGCAGCAGAGCGCCCTTCCCCTCCTCCTCGGCGTAGCCTGCAACCGTCGCGTCCTGGCTCGTCACCCCGTCGACCGCGTCGATCATCACCAGAGCCACTTCCGCCCGCCGGATCGCTTTCAGCGCCGAGATCACAGCGAGCTTTTCCGCCTCCTCGGTCGTCTTTCCCTTCCGCCGGATTCCAGCCGTGTCGATCAGCAGGTATCGCCGCCCGTCCCGCTCGATCATCTCGTCGACCGAATCGCGCGTGGTTCCGGCGATGTCCGAGACGACCATCCGCTCCGAGCCGGCGAGCTTGTTCAGCAGCGACGACTTTCCCGCGTTTGGCCGGCCGATGATCGCCACCCGGATCGGCCGGTTCTCCTCGTCTTCGGTCTCGCCCTCTTCCCCATCGGCCGGCATCCGCCGCTCGAGCTCTTCGATGAGCTCCTCGATGTTGATCGCGTGCTCGGCCGAGATCGGGAAGATGTGCTCGAACCCGAGGGCGTAAAACTCCGAGTCGGAATCGCGGGCCAGGCGCGTGTCCATCTTGTTGACCACGATCACGACCTTCTCCGACACCGGCCGGAGCTCCTCCGCAATGTCGTATTCCTCGGCGATGACTCCGACCTGGCCATCGACGACGAACAGGATCACGTCCGCGGTCTCGAGGGCGATCCTCGCCTGATCGCGGATCTCACCGGCAAATGCCGAAAGAGGATTCTCTCCATACTCGAGGCCGCCGGTGTCGATCAGCTCGTAGCGGCGGCCATCGCTGAGCGTGGCGATCGCCGAGATCCGGTCACGGGTCATTCCGGGAAGATCGTGAATGAGCGCCTGCCGCCGCCCGGAAAGGCGGTTGAACAGCGTGGACTTGCCGACGTTCGGTCGGCCTGCAATGACTACCCGGCGCATCGTGAGATCCCCGGCGGCAACGCTCAGAGCGGCTGAAACCAGCTCCAGAGAGCGGCCGCGATCAGAGCCCCCGCGAGTGTGTTGAAGAAGTTGAGGGCTCCGTTGGGAACGGGCTCGGGCTGTGTTCGATTCCAGCTCCCCGCGAGGCTCTCGAGCAGCGATCCGAGAATGGCAGCAGCGGAAACGATCGCGGTCCCTTTCACGATGTCGATCGGAATCTGCCGCGAAGCGAGCCCCACGCCGAGGCCGGCGACGACGATTCCGGCCAGAGCCCCGGCCAGGGTTCCCTCGATGGAGACCGCTCCCTCGGTACCCGGAGAGACCCTTTTCAACGTCAGGGGGAGGAAGGCGCGGCGGCCGGCGAGCTGGCCGACCTCCGACGCCGTGGTATCGGCCGCGGCGGTCGCGAGCGAGGCGATTGCGGCGATCCAGAGCATCGGAAGCGCGCCCGCCTCGAACGCGATCAGCACGGCGATGATGGTCGCCACGCCGACGTTCGACCATGCGTGCAGAAATCCTCGACGCCCCCCCTCTTCCTGAGCGAGACCGGCGGCTTTCTTCCTCGCGTAGCCCGCCTTCGTGCAGGCCGAGCCGATGATGAAGAACGCGAGCAGAACGACGTAGAGCTCCCAACCGGCGAAGACGATCAGGATCGCGCCGAGAGCGAAGCCTCCGACCGCCCCCGAAACCGTGACGCTGCGCGCCAGGTAGCCAGCGAGCGCCAACATCGCATTCGCGACCAGCCACGCCGCTCCGGCGCCGCTGATCTCGAGTGCGGGAAGGGTCGCGATGCGCGTGAGCGAGAACATCACCAGCCCCCCGACCAGCGGCACGACCAGGTTGTCGTCCAGGCCGAGCTCGAGGCTCTCGGCGATCCCGCAGGCGAGGGCGGTCGCAAACGCGATCGCGACCCATGGCAGCAGCGTCGACGATGCGGGGCCGACGAACGACCCGATCAGCCAGGCGGCCGTTCCCCCGAAGCCGACGAACGCGGCCAGGCCCGACCACGTCTTCGACCGATGCCAGGGAAGAATCGGGCCGCGGACGAGCGAGCCGACCACGGTCGCCATGCCGTCGCCGAACGCGAGGATCGCCCAGACACCGGCCGCGAGCGCGAGATCGTTGCGAAACAGAACGATGAGCGCGAGGACCGCGATCGGGTAGTAGAGGATGCCGCGGTCGGTCCCGGCCGGCCCGCGGGCGATCCGCCGGCCGAGGTATAGCGGTAGTAGAAAGCGGTTGTGCAGATAGGCCGCGATTGCGAGAGCGGCGGCCTGGGCGGGTGTCAGCCAGCGGAGCAGAAGCGCGGCGAAGCCGAAGGCGATGTGGACGAGCTTGCGAAGAAGTTCATTCGGCGCGGCGCTCATGAGCGACGGCTATGGTAGCGGAAAGTGGCGGAGGA
>JBHEOL010000325.1:0-6151 GCA_046261635.1 Thermoanaerobaculia bacterium
GATCTCGTCGTCCAGGGGCGTCGACTTTCCGAGCGCCGGGTCCGGCATCATTCCGGAGAACGAGAATTTCGTTCCGTCGGCTGAGACCTTTCCGGTCATGGTCATCATGTACGTGCTCATCGAGTCCATCCAGGTCGCGACATATTCCCCTTCCATGTTGTCGTAACCGGTGTAGCCGAGTCCCTCGAACGGCTGGCCCATGACGTTGCCGTTGAACTTCTGCTCGATCCAGCGGCCGCCCAGAACCCAACGGCTCTCCGAAGTGGCCGTCGCCTCTTCGCCGGGCGTGTCCGGCGCGTGCCACA
Source organism: Thermoanaerobaculia bacterium (assembly GCA_046261635.1). Classification (GTDB taxonomy): domain Bacteria; phylum Acidobacteriota; class Thermoanaerobaculia; order Gp7-AA8; family Gp7-AA8; genus JBHEPS01. The sequence goes on from JBHEOL010000325.1 coordinate 306, forward strand.
TGGTCATCTTCACATCGAACGAGCCCACCATCGGGCTCAGCGCCTGGTGAGGATCGCCGGGAGTACCCGCTTTGATCCACGCCTCCATGGCGGCCTTCTCCTCGGCCGACATCTCGGGCATTTCCTGGGCGACCGCGACGGCCGCCATCAAACAAATGGAGAGAACCCACACAAATCGCTGCTTCATACGAATCTCCTTTCGTTCCGGGGAAGGGAGAATTGTAGAGAAGCCAGGGGCTAGGGGCTAGGGGCTAGGGGCTGGGAAAGTCAGAGATCAGAAACAAGAGCCAGAAGCCAGAAGGGCTTAGCCTCGCTGCGATCTGTTCCGCTGCCTCTGGCGTCATGGGTAGCCTCCTCAGGGAGTAGAGTCCTCGTCTGGCTATTGGCTTTGGGCTTTTGACTTCCCCTAGCCCCTGGTCCCTAGTCCCTAGTCCCTAGCCCCTAGCCCCTGTCTCTCCGGAATCCCCTCCGCTGGCCCCCCGTTGACCTGACTGCAAGCCATGTTGCCCCCCCAGTCGGAACACGAGGAGTCGGCGGTCGCCGAGAGCCGGACGACGCCCAAAAGGCCGCCCCTCTACCGGGTGCTGCTTCACAACGACGATTTCACCACGATGGACTTCGTCGTCCACGTCCTCGAGACTGTCTTCGGGCAGCCGAACGAGAAGGCGGTCCAGATCATGCTCCACGTCCATGTGCGGGGAGCCGGTGTGGCGGGCGTCTATACCTACGAGATCGCCGAGATGAAGGTCAACGAGGCGACGTCGCTGGCGCGGCTGCACGAGTTTCCGCTGCTCTGCACGATGGAAGAACAATGATCACACGCGAGCTCCAACAGACGTTTGCGCGGGCGGTGCAGGATGCCACCGGGCGGAGGCACGAATACCTCACGCTCGAGCATCTTCTGCTGGCCCTTGCCGACGACCCCGATGCGAATGAAGTCCTGGAATCGGTGGGAATCGATCTCGAGGCTCTGCGGAAGGGGCTCGAGGAGTTTCTCGGCGCGCACGTTCAGAGCGGAAGCGGCGACGTCGTCCCGACCGAAACGACCGCGTTCAGGCGGGTCCTCGAGCATGCGCTCATCCACATCCAGAGCTCGGGCCGCGACGAGCTCGACGGAGCGCACCTGCTCGCCTCGATCTTCCAGGCGAGGGATTCCCACGCCGTCTGGCTGCTCGAGGAGCAGGGAGTCACGCGCCTCGACGTTCTCTCCTACATCTCCCACGGAATCCAACGAGTGGGTGAGACCGACTTCGGGGAGTCCGACTCCCCTGGTGACGAGGATGGAGTCGAGGACGAAGAGGCCTCGCTCAGCCGGGGAAAGAAGAAGAAGGACGCGCTTTCGACGTTCGCCGTGAATCTGGTCGCGCGCGCGGCCGCCGGAGAGATCGACCCGCTGATCGGGCGCGGGCCCGAGCTCGAGCGCACCGTTCAGATCCTCTGCCGCCGAAAGAAGAACAACCCTCTTCTCGTGGGCGAGCCGGGGGTCGGAAAGACCGCGATCGCCGAGGGGCTGGCGCGAAGGATTCACGAGGGGAACGTCCCCGCCATCCTCCGTTCGGCCGAGGTCTGGGCGCTCGACATGGGAGCGCTGCTCGCAGGGACGAAATACCGGGGTGAGTTCGAGCAGCGGCTGAAGGCGGTGATCGGCGAGCTGACGAAGAAGGAAAACGCGATCCTGTTCATCGACGAGATCCACACGATCGTCGGAGCGGGAGCTGTGAGCGGCGGAACGATGGACGCCTCGAACATCGTCAAGCCGGCGCTCGCCGCCGGCAAGCTGCGCTGCATCGGGTCGACGACGTTCTCCGAGTACAAGACCGCCTTCGAGCGCGACCGCGCTCTGGCGCGGCGATTCCAGAAGATCGAGATCGGTGAGCCGACGATCGCCGACACGATCCTGATTCTCGAGGGTCTCCGCAGCTACTACGAGACGTTTCACAACGTCCGTTTCACGCCCGAGGCGATGACACTGGCGGCGGAGCTGGCTGCCAAGTACCTTCACGACCGCCATCTGCCCGACAGCGCGATCGACGTGCTCGACGAGGCGGGAGCCCGCTCGCGCATGGAGGCCGAGGCGGCCGAGGCCGGCGCACCTCCTCCCGAGCCCGCCACGATCGGCGAGGCCGAGGTGGAGCTCGTCGTCGCACGCATGGCCAAGGTGCCGCCGAAGACCGTCGGCGGAAGCGAGAAGGACCGGCTCAAGGGGCTGGAGGAGGATCTTCGCGCCGTCATCTACGGTCAGGACGAAGCGATCCGCCAGGTCGTCTCCGCGATCAAGCTTTCGCGCTCCGGCCTGGGTGCGGCCGACAAGCCGATCGGATCGTTCCTCTTTTCCGGCCCGACCGGAGTCGGCAAGACCGAGCTCGCGAATCAGCTCGCGAAATCCCTCGGGGTCGAGTTCATCCGCTTCGACATGAGCGAGTACCAGGAGGCGCACACCGTCTCGCGCCTCATCGGCGCTCCCCCCGGATACGTCGGCTTCGACCAGGGAGGACTCCTCACCGACGCCATCAGTCGCACGCCTTACGCCGTTCTCGTGCTCGACGAGATCGAGAAGGCCCATCCCAATCTCTATTCGATCCTGCTTCAGGTGATGGACCACGCGACCCTGACCGACAACAACGGCAAGCGGGCCGACTTCAGGAACGTCGTGCTGATCATGACGACCAACGCCGGCGCGAGGGAGCTTTCGGAAGCGGGAATCGGCTTCGGCACGATGGCGGGCGGCAGCGGCCGTGGAGCGATCGAGCGCACCTTCGCGCCCGAGTTCCGCAATCGCCTCGACGGCTGGATCGTCTTCCACCAGCTCCCTCCCGACATCATCGCGAAGGTCGTCGACAAGTTCCTTCGTGAGGTGGAGGCCCAGCTCGCGCCGAAGGACATCCACCTCGAGGTCACTCCCGCCGCTCGGGAATGGCTCGCCACCAAGGGCCACGACCGCACCTACGGCGCCCGCCCCATCGCCCGGCTCATCCAGTCGAAGATCAAGGAGCCGCTCGTCGATCGGGTTCTCTTCGGCGATCTCAGCGCGGGAGGCACGGTGACCGTGGACGTCCGCGACGGCGAGTTGGTCGCCCTGGAGTAGGGCGGATGGCATCACCGCCCCCCGGCGAATCGAGATGAGCCGATTTCCCAATCCCCGTTTCGCCCTTCACGACATCGTAGCGATCGGAGATGATCTCGATCCCGATACTCTCGTCGACGCCTACCACCACGGCATCTTCCCCTGGCCGACCGAGGAGATCCCTCTTCCCTGGTTCTCACCGCGCAGAAGGGCGGTCCTGCTGTTCGACGACCTTCACATCTCCCGCAGCCTGTCACGCGCCCGTCGTCAATCGTCCTGGTCGATGACGATCGATCGCGATTTCGAGGGTGTGATCCGGGGATGCGCGGCAACTCCCAGGCCGGGGCAGTCGGGCACCTGGATCTTCCCCCCGATCGTCGATGCGTACCTCCGCCTCAACGAGCTCGGGCATGCGCACAGCGCCGAGGTGTGGGATGGAGACGAGCTGATCGGCGGCATCTACGGCGTCGACATGGGAGGCGCGTTCGGCGGAGAGAGCATGTTCTTCCGGCGGCCGAATGCCTCGAAGCTCGCACTGCTCCACCTGATCGATCACCTTCGCTCGCGAGGGCTCGACTGGATGGATGTCCAGGTGATGACTCCGCACATGAGAGCGCTCGGAGCGAAGCTGATGCTCAGGCCGAAGTTCCTCGACCTGCTCGAATCGACCCGGATGCGGAACCTGCGGCTCTTCTGAAGACCCGACTCAGTTCACTCGGAACGAAGGGGAGGCGATCCATCGTCCCTGTGGTTCTGGAAACTTGCGCGGCGTGCAAGGTTCGCTTACCGTCGAAGACGAGGGGTTGTGGTGATCGATCGAGAAGTCCGGGCGGTTCTGCTGGCCGTGGCAATGCTCCTTCTGCCCGGCAGTTCTCTGTTTGCAATAGACGCAATTCTCACGGGTGAGCATCTCCAGCTCTCCTTCGAGGGATGGGATGCTTCGCACGGGCTTCCCCAGAGCTCGGTACAGAAGGTCGTGCAGACCGACGATGGGTATCTCTGGATCGGGACGATGGGGGGGCTCGCCCGGTTCGACGGCGCGCGATTCCGCGTCTTCGACCGGAAGACGACCCCTGAGCTCGGAGACAGCCTCGTCCAGGCGCTTCTCGCCGACGGCGATCTTCTCTGGATCGGCACCGGATCCGGCGGAGCTCTGGTGTACGACGGCGAGACCTTCCGGCGCATCGAAGGCCTTCCGTCCGACATGGTGTGGGACTTCACCCGGGGAGGGGACGGCCGGATCTGGGTCGCGACGCAGGCGGGGCTCGCGGTCATCGGGCAGGCGGGCGCCAAGCGAGTCAGCATTCCCGGAATCCCGATGGATGCACCTTTCTTCGCGCTCGCCACGGACGCGCACGGAGCCGTCTGGGGAGGCACCGAGCAGGGAGTGCTGTTTCAGATCGACACTCACGAAGTGACCACCTGGGGAAGGGATGACGGACTTCCGGTGGCCGCGATCCGAACCATCAGAGAGGACGGGGCCGGCGCGATGTGGATCGGCACCGAGTCCGGCCTGATCCGCTACAACGGGGTTTCTTTCGAACGTTTCACCACGCGCGACGGGCTGGCCAGCAACGTCGTGCGGGCGATCATCCCGGACTACGAGGGAGATCTCTGGGTCGGGACTTACGGAGGGTTGAGCCGCCGGCGCGGGGAGCGGTTCGATTCCTACGATCGCTCGGAGCTTTCGAGTGAGACGATCCGGTCGCTTCTCGCCGACCGGGAGGGGAACCTCTGGATCGGAACGGGTGGCGGTGGCCTTCTCCGGGCGCGTCCCGCGCTGGTGCGATCGCTGCCGAGCAGCGAGGCGATCGGGTTCGCGCGCTCGGTGCTCGAGACACGGTCGGCATCGGTATGGGTCGGCACGTTCGGCGACGGCGCGCTCGAGATCCGCGACGGGGAGACGCGAAGACTGACCATGGCTGACGGGCTCCCCGACGACGTCGTTTACTCACTCGCCGAGGATGACGAGGGGCGAATCTGGCTCGGAACACGGAACGGAGTGGCGCGCTGGAACGGCTCGCGCTTCGATCGGGTCCTCGCGGATCCCGAGACCTTCGCAAGCCGCGTGGCCCGCGCGCTGTTCATCGACGCGGACGGCGCGCTCTGGATCGGCACGCTCCGCGGCATTTACCGCTGGGATGAAAGCGGAATCCGCGAATTCGGCCGCACCGAGGGAATGGCCGGGGACGCCGTGTTCAACTTCGCTCAGTCCCGCGACGGAACGCTGTGGGCGGCGTCTTACGGCGGAGGACTTCATCGCCTGGAAGGCGCGAGATTCGTCCCGGTTCCCTCGGGGCCGGATGTTCCGACCTCGCGAGTCTGGTCCATCACGATCGACGACGATGGAACTCTCTGGATGGGTTCACGGGGCGCGGGTCTGGTCCGCTACCGCGACGGGGAGTTCTTCGCATTCGACACGCGCGCGGGGCTGTTCGATGACGTCGTCTATCAGGTCATCGAGGACGGGCAGGGGCGTCTCTGGATGTCGGGCAACAAGGGGATCTTCGCGGTGCTCAAGAGCGAGCTCGAAGAGTTTTCGGCCGGGAATCGGTCGCAGATCACCACCCTCACCCTCGGCAAGGCCGAGGGGATGCGGAGTCCCGAGTGCAACGGGGCTACCCAGCCGGCCGGCTGGCGGACTCACAATGGGCTGATTCTCTTCCCCACGCTCGATGGGATCGCCGTCGTCGATCCCGATTCGGCCAGGCGTTCCGTCAGCGACCCCAAGGTGATCGTCGAAGCCCTGCTCGTCAACGGCAAAGCGATCGCAATGGACGAA
>JBHEOL010000341.1:0-3642 GCA_046261635.1 Thermoanaerobaculia bacterium
CATCAACTCCCGCTCGAACAGACGCGCGCGCGCGGCGCTGACGTCCGCCGCCGCCTTTCGGACGGCGTCGCGGTCGAGCTCGGGTCGATCGAGTTGATTCCGAAGCGTATCCGCGTTCTTCTCGACCTGGCTCCTGAGCGCGATGAGCTCCGGTGTCGAGCGATCGAGGACCTGGTCGAGACGCTCCCGCTGATCGGGGCTGAGGGCGAGGCGGCTGACCACTTCCTGGCGGTGCCACCACTTGCCGGGAGGAAGCTGCTGACCGCTCGCGTGCGGCATCGAGGAAAACAGGAGGATCAGAAAAAGTCCGAGTCTCATCACCATCATGCGCCTCCCGTCGTGTGGTCCGCCGGTTCGATCCACGATTCCCAGGCGACCGCAGATCCCCACGACTCGAGCGATTCTGCGGCCCAGGGGTCGGCCGTAGGAAGGGGAATCGGTTCGACGATGGACTCACCCTGCCTTGTTGGGGCTGGCGGCTCGACCGGGGCCGCTCTGCGCTCGTTCAGGAAGACCCCTCCCGTCACGAGCACGAGAACGAACGTCCCTGCCAGGGCCCAGCGCGCGGGGCCGGTCGCCTCGCGAGGCGCGCGATCATTCGCCTCGATCCGTCTGCGGATCTCTTCGCGCTGTCGCGCCCAGTATCCATCCGGCCGCGACTGGTGGCGCAGCTGCGCATTCTCCCTTGCGGTGCGGACAGCTTCCCCAAGCATGGCCATCCGGGCCGCGCAGCCGGTGCAGATCCGCAAATGCCGCTCGATCTCTGGATCGGATTCGGGCAGATGCAGTGTCTGGAACAATTCAGCTTCGCTCGGGTGCTTCATGTTGGTTCTCCTCCATTCGCCGCGCGGGTCTCCATCCTTCGAGTTGCCGGCGAATCTTCTTCACTGCCCGGAACAGATGAACTCTCGCGGTCGCGGGCCTCATCCCGAGCAGCCCCGAGATTTCCTCGAGAGAGCGATCTTCGAAATGGCGCAACGTGAATACGACCCTCTGCTGGTCCGACAGCTCGCCGAGCGCCCGGTCGATCGCGGCCGAGATCTGCTGCGCCATCATCAGGCGCTCCGCGTCCGGTCGGCCGTCGGCTGGCTCCGGTTCGCCGACACTCCCGCTTTCATCCTGGCGGGCCCACGGGACGAGGCTCCATCGCTTCCGGCTCCGGATCACGTCGCGGGCGCGGTTGACGGCGATCCGCGTCAGCCATGTCTCCAGTCCTGCCCGTCCCTCGAACCGCTTCAGATGCTGATATGCCTGCACGAATGCATCCTGCGTGACCGAATCCGCCTCCCCTTCATCCCGGAGGATCGCCCACGCCACGCGGTAGATCCTGCGCTGATGGCGGCGGACGATCTCATCGAAGGCCTCGCCCTCGCCCGCGAGCGTTCTCCGGATGAGCTCGAGGTCTGCCGGCTCGTCCGGCCGCATTGCATCGACTCCCGCGGCGGTCACATGAATGAGACGTTTCATTTCGCTTCGCGTTTACCCGTTTCGTCGGAAAAGGGCGGATTTTCCGCCCCGCCGGGAAACGAGCCAGACTCCGGCAAAGATCAGGGCGGCCCCGGCGGCCGTTCCCTTCTCCATCCGTTCGTGCAGGAAGGCAGCGGCCATGAGCGAGGCCAGAAGCGGTTGCAGATAGACGTACGCGGCCACCAGGGAACTGTCGGCGCGGGCGAGTGCCCAGCCGTTGAGCAGATAGGCGGCGACGGTTGGTCCGAGGATCACGAAGAGAAGCGCGAGCCAGGCACCTCCGGTGATGCCGCTCCAGTCCTGATTCAGAATGGCCCGCGCGGAAAAGGGGATCATGAGCAACGACCCGACGCCGAAGAGCAGAGTCATCACGCGGATGGAGGAATGCCGGGCCATGAGCGGCTTCGACAGGACGAGATAAGCCGCGTAGCAGAGAGAGTTGGCCAGGATCATGAGGTCGCCCGTCAGCGACGCGGGGCCCGATCCCCCTGCGGACCGGAGTGTGATGGAAGCCGCGCCCGCGGCTGCGAGGAGAATTCCGGCGAGGCGGGCAATCGAGCCCGGCTCGCGCCGGAGCAGCAGCGCGATGAGAAGCGTGAAGACCGGGATCGTCACGATCAGGATCGCGGCATGGTGTGCGGTCGTTCGCGCCAGGCCAGAAATGAAGAGGATCTGATTCAACACGATCCCCAGCAGCGAATAGACGACCAGAAGGCGGCGCTCTCGGGTGGAGAACGGGATGCGGGGTGTCGCGTGGCGCGCGTAGACGACGATCAGACAGAGAAACGAGCCGGAGACGCGAAGCCAGGCGAAGGCCAGGGGATCGAAATGAACCAGCGCGATCTTCCCGAGGATGTAGTTTGCCGAGAAAAGGACGGCGACCAGGCCGAGGGCGAAGTGAATTGCGGACCGCGACTCGCGGAACGGGCCTGGGGTGGCGAATGTCTCGCTCATCGGGCCTGGGCTCGCCGGCCCTCAGGCCGGGATTGCACGTGGGTCAAGTTCCGCTTTCGACCCAGAGGTCGGCGTAGCGGACCGGGGGAGGAACCAGGTAGGTTCGAAGCGAGCGGATTCGCGACCTGTGGAGCACGAAAAAGCGCTCGTGGAAAAGGCAGGCGAACGGCGCCTCCTCGACCACCATGTGGTTGAGCTTCGTGTAGATGGCTTCGCGCCGCTCGATGTCGTTGGTGCGTCGCGCTTCCTCGATCAAAGCGTCGAGATCGGGGCGGCGGAAGTGGATGCCCGGCACCGCCTCCGAATCGTGATGGAAGAAAATGTAGAAGAAATTGTCGGAGTCGGGAAAATCGGCGAACCAGTTTCCGGCGAAGATCGTGCCGTGCCCGGGCTTCTTCAGGGCCTCGCGGATCTGCCCCACGGGGTGGGTCGATTTGCGGACCGTGATTCCCACGTCGGCGAGGTCCTCGATGATCAGGTCGACCATGCCGGAGTTGTTGAACTCATCGGTATCCCAGGTGCGGTAATCGAGGGTGAGGCCGCTCGCATAGCCGGCCTTCTGAAGCAGGTCCCTGGCGCGGCCGGGATCGTGCTCGAATCCCCTGAATGCGGGGTCGTGGCCGATCAGCCCGGGCGGGAGAAGCGATTCGGCCAGAATGCCGAGTCCCGAGTAGATCCGCTCGTTGATCCGGCGTCGATCGATCGCGAGGTTCACGGCCTTCCTGACCTCGACCCGGTCGAAAGGCGCGGTCGAGCAGTCCCAGGCCAGGTAGGACGTATGGAGCTGGATGTTGTCCAACAGGTAGGGAGCGAACGAAAGATCGTTCCGGATCGTCGAGACGAGGGAGAGTGGAAGGCCGTGGACGATGTCCAGCTCTCCGGCGATGAACGCCTCAGTCGCGTCCCTGCTGCTCCGGTAGTCGAGACGGAAGTGCAATTCGTCGATGTGGGGGCGGGTCGGGTCCCAGTACGAGCGGTTCTTGCGAAGGCGAACGTGGCTATTCTCGACCGCTTCCTCGACGACGAAGGGTCCGGCGCCGACGGGGCGCAGCCGGTACCGGTCGCGGTTGCGGGTCTCCTCGACCGGAACGATTCCGCTTTCGGGCATCGAAAGCAGGAGGACGAAAAAAGCCAGGGGCTCGGACAGGCGGATGTCGAGTGTGAAGTCGTCCACAACCTGCACGCCCGTGAGCTCTTTCGCTTTTCCATCGATCACGGCGG
>JBHEOL010000003.1:0-3203 GCA_046261635.1 Thermoanaerobaculia bacterium
CATCTCGAGGGTCCGCCCGACCCCGTCCCTCTCGAACTCCTCGGTAAACAAGCGCGTTGAGAGACCGCGCCCGCCCCGACGGGCGAGCCGCTGGTTGTGCGCGATCCAGAGCGCCGTCGCCCCGCCGATCGTCAGGACCGCGATCACCAGAGCGAGCAGAAGCCCGATGAAGATCTCGATCTCCTGGCTCAGGATGACCTCACGCCACCAGTAGACGTACACCGTCCAGCCGAAAAAGAGAGCGACAAGACTCCAGAAGAGCGAGCCCATGCGGTGCTTTTGACGAGACGATGATGATTCTCGATACACAGTGGCTTTACTGCACGATGAGGGCCATGGGCGGACAAGGCAGAAGGCAGAAGGCAGAAGGCAGAAGGCAGAAGAAAAGGCAGAAGAAAAGGCAAAAACCAGAGGCAGACCTACGCTGAAGGATGAACTGGCTGGCTTGTCGTTTACTTCTGCCCCCTGCCTTCTGCCTTCTGCCTTGCCTCTCTTCTGCCTTCTGCCTTCCGACCTCCGGCTGATAGGCTTCGCCCGTGAATGAAGCGCTCTCGACTCTCGACCGACTCCTGCAGGAGCGCGCATGGCTGGCGACGGTGACGTACCTGGCGGGCGTGCTGCTGCTCTCGTGGCTGTCTTATCTGCTGGCACACCGGATCCTGGTTCGGCTGGCAGCGCACCTGATGCGCAGCTCGCGCGTGAAGTGGGATGACGCGATCGTCGATCGCCGGGTCATTCACCGGGCGGCCAACCTGTTGCCCGCCCTCGTGATCTATCTGGCCGTCCCTTTCGTGCCGGGGATCCCCGCCTTCGTCGTGGTGGTCACGCGCAATGTCACTCTGGCATTCATGATCCTGACGATCGCGCTCGCGATTTCGGCGCTGTTCGCCGCGATCAACGACATCTACCTGGCCAGCGAGCGGGCCCGCACCCATCCGATCAAGGGTTACCTCCAGGTCGCTCAGATCATCATTTTCGTGATCTCGATCCTGCTCATGATCGCGGTGCTCATCGAGCGGTCGCCCCTGCTCCTGCTCAGCGGCTTCGGCGCGATGACTGCGGTGCTGATGCTCGTGTTCAAGGACACGATCCTGTCGCTCGTCGCGAGCGTTCAGATCACCACCAACGACATGCTGCGGGTCGGCGACTGGATCGAGATGCCGCAGCTCGGTGCCGACGGCGACGTGATCGACATCGCTCTGCACACGGTGAAGGTGCAGAACTGGGACAAGACCATCACCACCATCCCGACCCACCGGCTGATCAGCGAGAGCTACCGCAACTGGCGCGGAATGGAGGACTCGGGTGGCAGGCGGATCAAACGCGCCATCCACCTCGACCAGACGGCGATTCGCTACCTGACCCCCGAAGAGCGGACGCGCATGCACCGCGTCTCGCTTCTCTCCGAGTACATCACATCGAAACAGGCCGAGCTCGAAGCATTCAATGCCTCCCTGACCGAGCAGGGACAGGAGCCCGTCAACACCCGCCGCCTCACGAACCTCGGGACGTTCCGCGCCTACGTCGAGGCGTACCTGAGGCATCATCCGCGCGTGCACCAGGGGCTCACGCTCCTCGTACGGCAGCAGCCCCCGGGCCCGACCGGCCTGCCGATCGAGATCTATTGCTTCACCAACACGGTCAAGTGGGCAGAGTACGAGGCGATCCAGTCGGACATCTTCGACCACCTTCTCGCCATCGTTCCGGAGTTCGGACTCCGCGTGTTTCAGCAGCCGACCGGCGCCGACATCGAACGAGGATTCGCGGTCGTCTCCTCCACCCGCGCAGACAAACCCGCGATCGGCGCCTCGGCAAATCTCGGCTGAACTCTCCGGTGGCGGAGGATCCTTTCCCCCGACATCCGCGCAAGCGAGGCAAGATCCTGCAATCCCGAGATTTCTGCAGCGACCAAGCGCGGAAGTGGGGCCCGCTCCCCGGCTTGACGCGCGAACGGGCCAGTCATTACCCTTCCTTCCAAGCCCGAAAAGGATGAACGCCAACCTCGACACGGTCGAGCCTGGCCGCTCGACGTTTCCCACGGCGGCCGTCGTCGCGATCGCGACGCGACTGGTCCTGTTCATTGGCGCGATCTGGCTCGGATTCGCGCTTTTCCGTCTCGCTCGCCCTCGCTTCGTCGACGGTTTCTTCGCCGTCGCGATCTCCATCTCGGTTCCCCTGCTCCTGCTCGGCGGTTCGTGGCTCGCACGCGAAGCGTGGAGGCGGCGCGTCGATCTGCGCGCGCTCCGGCGCTTCGAACGGGGGGACGCCCCCACACCCGGCGCCTGGGTCGCCGTCGCCGGTTCGGCGCAGGCTCACTTCGAACCGTTCGAAGCTCCGTTGAGCCAGCGCCCCGCGCTCGCCTGCCGCTACCGCGTCATGGACAGGCCCTACCGCGACCGCACCGTCCAATCGGGCCGCCGCTCGCCCGGCCTGAAACTCAGGCTGGAGGGCTACCACCTGGTTCCGACCGTCATCGAGTCTTCCTCCGGACGCATCCACCTCCTCGGTTTTCCGGAGCTGCGAAACATCGAAAAGAGTCACCTCTCCAGCGGGACTTCGGAGGTCGAAGAGACGGCTCTGCGCGGACCTTCCTGGCCCGCCAGCATCCTCGCTCGAGGACGAATCTTCTCGCAGAAGACCGATCGCATCGCGATCGACTGGCACTACGGAAAGGTGGAACAGCACGGACTCACACAACGCCTCGAGTGGGTCCTCGAGCCCGGCACCGAAGTCTGCGCAATGGGGCGCTGGTCGCCGAAAGGTGGCCTCCTTCCGCACTGGTCCCGCACGGCCGGCATCCCCGTTTACGCCGGGCCCCCGGCTGCCGCCGCCGAGACGATGCGGACCGAAGGAAAGATCTTCCTGGCGTTCGCCACCATCGCCCTGATCGGAGCTGCAGCGCTGATCGTCTGGGTCGCGTGACGCAGAAAAAGAACTCTCCGTTCTCCAGGGAAAGTTCCAGCTGCCACGAGACTCGAAAGGGATGGTTCAGCCACGCGAACTTCTGGCGAACCGTAATCGCCGAACGGCATCAGGTTCTGGAAAGGTCGGCTTCCCCGAACGCCCTCATTTACGCCTCTTTTTTTCGTGACTCACGTCACATAAAATTCATTCAGCCACTCCCAGCATGCACATCTAACCTGTTGTACAGAAGATATTTATGCGCTCAGCCCGTGCGCTTTCGAGCTTGAAATAAGTTTTAC
>JBHEOL010000014.1:0-9060 GCA_046261635.1 Thermoanaerobaculia bacterium
TGGAGGTTGCGGGCGATCTCCGCGTCGCTCGTCGTCAACGATGCCACCGCATCGCCTCCTCCTCGCTCCTTGATCTCGCCTCGCAAGCTCCACCAGCGCGGCCCCTCTGGTTTCTTTCACAGCCTCTCAGGATGACGGGGCCTTTACTTCTGACTTCTGCTTTCTGCCTTCTGCCTTTTCTTCTGGCTCTTGGTTTCTGGCTTCTGGCTTTCCCACTGGCTTTCCCGCGCCCCTCATCCGTTAGAATCCCTCCCTGATGACAGCGACCCCACGCACCGACTCTCTCCGGCCGGCGGCGCGAAGCCAGCGGCTCGGCTTTTCGGACATCGTCCGCATTCGCAATGAAGTTCTCGCGATGACCGCGGCCGGGAAGAAGGTGATCCGGCTCGAGGGGGGAGAACCGTTTCCGCCCACGCCCCCGTTCGTCATCGACGCGATCAAGGACGCGCTCGACCGGGGGGAGACGCGGTACGCGCCCTCGTCGGGCATTCCGAAGCTCCTCGCCGCGATCTGCGCGAAGCTCGAGCGGAAGAACGGGATCTCGACCGAGCCATCGGGAGTGATCGTGGTGAACGGCGGCGCCCACGGCCTGTTCTGCTCGTTTCAGGCGACCCTCGACGAGGGCGACGAGGCGATCTTCCTCTCGCCCTACTGGACGCCGATCCGGGACCTGGTCCGCTACGCCGGGGGCGAGCCGGTGATGGTTCCGTGGCAGGAGGCCGCCGAGACATCGGCCGCCTCGGCGATCGAGCGGCATCTGACTTCCCGCAGCCGGCTGATTTACGTCAACTCTCCTTCGAACCCGACGGGAAGGGTTTTGGACCGAGCGGGGCTCGAGGCGATCGCCGAGCTGGCGATTCGCCGGAATCTTCTCGTGATCTCGGATGAGGCGTACGAAGACCTGACGTGGGACGGCACGCACGTTTCGATCGGCTCGCTCCCGGGGATGTCCGAGCGGACCATCACGGTATTCACGCTCAGCAAGACCTATGCGCTCACGGGCGGCCGGATTGGATACGTCGTCGCGAGTCCGCCGTTCATGGAAGTGCTTCGGAAGCTCGTGCTGAATTCGACCAACGGCGTCTCGACGCCGACCCAGTTCGGCGCGCTTGCAGCGCTGACGGACGGTTCGGGGTGGATCGAGGAGAAGAAAGACGAGTATCGGCAGCGGCGTGATTTTCTGGTCGAAAGCGCGCGGGCTGCGGGGTTCGAATGCGCGGTTCCGGCCGGGGCTTTCTACCTCTTCGCGAACGTCAGCAGGCGGCTGGGACAGGACTCCTGGGCTGCGATGAAGGAGTTGCTCGACTCGACCGGCATCGCGACCGTGCCGGGAGCCGTCTTCGGCGCCGAGGGAGAGGGTCACCTCCGGATGTCGTACTCGACCTCGATGAGCGTGCTCGAACAGGCCGACGCCGCGCTCCGCCGGCTCTGATTCGCTGATATCTTAAGGCGCGCATTGCGCAGGGAAGACGTCGGAGGCTGAAGCCTCCGCCACTGGGAGAACATCGGTGTCCAGCGAAGAGGAAACCATCCAGCCGGAATCGGAGCTGATCCGCGTCCGGCGCGAGAAATTCGACCGCATCGTGGAGCTCGGTTACCAGCCGTGGCCGACCCGCGCCGAGGCGAGCATCACGATCGGGGAGGTCGTTTCCCGCTTCACGTCGGCATCAGCCGAGGAGCTCGACGCGAGTCCTTTCGAAGTGAAGATCGCCGGGCGCGTCATGACGATGCGCGACCACGGCAAGACTGCCTTCCTCGACCTCGCGGAAGGGCGCGCGCGGGTTCAGATCTATCTCCGGAAAGATGCGGTTTCCGACCGTGAGTGGCAGCTCTACGGCAACCTCGACGTCGGGGACTGGATCTCGATTTCCGGAACCGTGTTCCGAACCCGGAAGGGAGAGCTCTCGATCAAGGCCTCGGCCATCGGGTTCCTGGCGAAGTGCTTCCGCCCCCTTCCCGAAAAATGGCACGGGCTGACCGACGTCGAGCAGCGGTACCGCCAGCGCTATCTCGACCTGATCGTCAACGACGAGGTGAAGGAAGTCTTCGAGACGCGCGCCCGCGTGGTCCGCTACATCCGCAACTGGTTCGACTCGCACGGATACGTCGAGGTGGAAACACCGATGATGCAGCCGATCGCGGGCGGCGCGACCGCCCGCCCGTTCATCACGCATCACAACGCCCTCGATATCGAGCTTTTCCTCCGCGTCGCGCCGGAGCTCTATCTCAAGCGCCTCATCGTCGGCGGCTTCCAGCGGGTGTACGAGATCAATCGCAACTTCCGGAACGAGGGCATCTCGCTCCAGCACAACCCGGAGTTCACCATGCTCGAGTTCTATCAGGCGTGGGCGGACTACCGCGACCTGATGGAGCTGACCGAGGAGCTGCTCAGCGGCCTGGTCCTGGACGTGAAAGGGGCGGACTCACTCCGCTGGAAAGATCGCGAGATCTCGTTCGCCCGCCCCTTCGCTCGCTACACGATGAAGGAAGCGATCGTCCACTTCGCCTCGAAGAAAGGGACGACGATCGATCCTGCGGCGCTCGAGAACCGGGAGAGCCTCCTTCAGCTCGCGAAAGCGCACGCCGAACCGCGGCACGTTCATGCCGACGGAACCGAGGGGCCGCCGAGCGAGGGCGCCGCTCCGATCGATTCGATGAACTACGGGCGGCTGCTCGCGGAGCTGTTCGAGACCGTGGCCGAGGACCAGCTCATCCACCCGACCTTCATCACCGATTTTCCAGTCGAAGTCTCCCCCCTCTCCAAGCAGCGCTCCGACGACCCGCGGTGGGTCGAGCGGTTCGAGCTCTACATCGGCGGGATGGAGATGGCAAACGCATTCTCCGAGCTCAACGACCCGGACGAGCAGGCGCGGCGCTTCCGCCAGCAGCTGTCCGAGCGCGAGAAGGGCGACGATGAGGCTCACCAGATGGACGAGGACTACGTTCGCGCTCTCGAGTTCGGCATGCCGCCGACCGGAGGCGAAGGCCTCGGGATCGACCGGCTCACCATGATGCTCACCGACTCCCCCTCCATCCGCGACGTGATCCTGTTTCCTCTGATGCGACCGAGGGGATGACGCGGATGCCGGGGCGATACGAAGTCGGGGTGGCGCTCCGCTACGTCTGGATGGCCGGAAAACGGCGGCATACGGCGTTCCTGACGATCATCAGCACCCTCGGACTCGCGGTCGGCGTCGCCACGCTTCTGATCTCCCTCTCCCTTCTTTCCGGCCTCCAGGATCAGATCAAGGGGCGGCTGATCGCCTCGACCCCGCAGATCCTGATCGAGCCGGTCGCCGCGAGCGGCATCGAGTCGGCGGAACAGATCCGCCAGATCCTGGCGGCCACTCCCGATGCGAAGGTGCAGTCCGTCGTCGCCGGCATCGCCTGGGCATCCGACCGATCCGGCCACCACGGCCGCCCCGTCCGCATCCGCTCCTACGAAGAAGGAGAGGCGCCGGAAGCCGATGCCTCGTTCGGGCGGAGGTGGGAGGCCGACTCGGGATCTCTCGACCCAATTTACCTGTCTCGCGACTTCGCCAACGCCGTCGGCCTTTTCCTGCGCGACGAGATCGTGATCGTCTCCCCGCGCCAGAGACTGACTCCCTTCGGTCCGGTGCCGATCCACAAGACCTACCGCATCGCCCGGATCCTCCCCGTCACCCAGGATCAGAACGCACCGGAGGCGAGGCTTCCCTTCGAGGAAACCAGCCGCCTGTTCGCCACCGGAGGCAACCCGACCGCGATCGAGGTCTACACCTCGCTTCCCCGCGCCGAGCGCCTCGTCGACGATCTTCAGGCCCGGAACCTCCCGGTGATCATCCGTGACTGGGAGGAGATCAACAAACCGCTCTTCCTCGCCCTCCGCCTCGAGAAAATCGTGATGTTCGCGACCATCTCTCTGATCATCTTCGTCGCGGCTCTCAACCTCGTATCTTCGGTCGCCATGCTCATCGTCGAGAAGCGCCCGCAGGTCGGCGTGCTCCGTACCCTCGGCGCGTCCGAGAATTCGATCCTCGCCATCTTTCTCTCCGTCGGCCTGCTCATCGGCCTGGGGGGCACTCTGCTCGGCAACATCATCGGCCTCGGCGTCTCGTGGGCCGCCGAGCGGTTCCAGCTCATCCCTCTGCCGAGCGATGTCTACGCCCTCGCCCACCTTCCGTTCCAGATCGAGCTGCGAGAAGTGATCGGCGTGAACCTGATCGCCATCGTCCTCTCGATTCTCGCGACCTGGTACCCCGCCCGCCTCGCCTCAAAGCTCGATCCGATCTCCGCGATCCGATCGGGAGAGTGAGGGGGGAAGAAAAGGCAGAAGGCAGAGGGCAGAAGGCAGAAGCGAAAAACAGAGTCCGGCAAGCGTTTTCTTTTGTTGCCGTTGTTTCTGACTTTACTTCTGCCTTCTGCCTTCTGACTTCTGCCTTTACTTCTGCCTTCTGCCTTCTGCCTTCTGCCTTCTGACTTTGTATAATCCCGGCCCATGCACCCTTGGCACGACGTCGACCTCGGGGATCAGGTTCCTTACCTGATACCGGTGGTCATCGAGGTCCCGAAGGGGTCGAAGAACAAGTACGAGCTCGATAAGAAGAGTGGGCTGCTGCGGGTCGACCGGGTATTGTTCAGCTCGGTTCATTACCCCGCGAATTACGGCTTCATCCCCCGCACCTATTGCGAGGATCACGATCCCCTCGACGTCCTCGTCCTCGGTCAGGAGCCGGTGGTTCCCCTCACGATCATGCTCGCCAAGCCGATCGGGGTCATGAAAATGATCGACCACGGCGAGGCCGACGACAAGATCATCGCCGTCCACGCCAACGATCCCGAGTACGTCCACTACGACTCGATCCATCAGCTGGCGCCCCACCGGACGATGGAGCTGAGCCGGTTCTTCCAGGACTACAAGATCCTCGAGGAGAAGCTGGTGGTGGTCGAGCGGTTCCTGGACCGCGCCGAGGCTCTGGAGGTGATTCTCGACGCGATCGCCTTCTACGGCCGGGAGAGGGCGCAACTCTTGCCTGAAGGGTACCGGTAACCCCGGGGCCTCACCCATCCGCCCCGAATTTTGAGGAGCATCGAATCGAATGAACATCCGGGTCTGGCCGGGACGGCCTTTTCCACTCGGAGCCACGTACGACGGCGCCGGGACGAATTTCGCTCTTTTTTCCGAGGCGGCTGAGAAAGTCGAGCTCTGCCTGTTCGACGAGAACGGGACGGAGACGCGCCTCATGCTGCCCGAGATGACCGCGCTCTGCTGGCACGGGTATCTTCCCGACATCGGTCCCGGGCAGCGCTACGGTTTCCGGGTTCACGGCCGCTGGGAGCCAGAGCGGGGACTGCGCTGCAATCCGGCCAAACTGCTGATCGACCCCTACGCGAAAGCGATCGAGGGAGAGGTGCGGTGGGACGAGGCTGTCTTTCCGTATGAGTTCGACAAACCGGATCAATCGCGGAACGATCGCGACAGCGCGGAGTTCATGCCGAAGTCCGTCGTGATCGAGCCGTACTTCGACTGGGGCAACGACCGGCAGCCGGCGCGTCCCTGGCACGAGACGATCATTTACGAAGTACACGTGAAAGGATTCACGGCGCGGCACCCTGCCATCCCGGAAGAGTTTCGAGGAACCTATCTCGGCCTGGCGCATCCCGCGGCAATCCGGCACTTCAAGGAGCTCGGCATCACGGCGGTCGAGCTGCTCCCAGTCCATCAGTTCATTCACGACGCGCATCTGGTGGATCGCGGCCTGCGCAATTACTGGGGCTACAACTCGATCGGCTACCTCGCCCCGCACAACGAGTACGCGACCACGCACCGCCGGGCTGGCCGCCAGGTCCAGGAGTTCAAGCAGATGGTGCGGACGCTCCATCGCGAGGGGATCGAAGTGATTCTCGACGTCGTCTACAACCACACGGCTGAGGGAAATCACATGGGCCCGATCCTCTCGTACAAGGGGATCGACAATCCGGCTTACTACCGGCTGATGGCGGACGAGCCGCGCTTCTACATGGATTACACCGGTACGGGGAACAGCCTCAACATGCGGCATCCCCACGTGCTGCAGCTGATCATGGACTCGCTCCGCTACTGGGTCCTCGAGATGCACGTGGACGGTTTCCGCTTCGACCTGGCGGCGACCCTGGCCCGCGAGCTTCACGACGTCGATCGTCTCTCGGCGTTCTTCGACATCATTCAACAGGATCCGGTGATCAGTCAGGTCAAGCTGATCGCGGAACCGTGGGACGTCGGAGAGGGTGGATATCAGGTAGGAAACTTCCCTCCCCTCTGGTCCGAATGGAACGGCAAGTACCGCGATTCGGTTCGTGACTTCTGGCGCAGCATGGACCAGACTCTCGGCCAGTTCGCCAACCGCGTCACGGGGAGCTCGGATCTGTACGCCGGTGACGGCCGCCGCCCTCACGCGAGCATCAACTTCATCACCGCGCACGACGGGTTTACTCTGCGCGACCTCGTCTCCTTCAACGACAAGCACAACGAGGCCAACGGCGAGAACAACCGGGACGGTGAAACCCACAACCGCTCATGGAACAGCGGCGTCGAAGGGGAAACCGACGATCCGAAAATCCTGGCCCTCCGGAGCCGCCAGCAGCGCAATTTACTGGCGACGCTGTTCCTCTCCCAGGGCATCCCGATGATTCTCGCCGGCGACGAACTCGGCAGGACCCAGGGCGGCAACAACAACGCCTACTGTCAGGACAACGAGACCTCGTGGCTCGACTGGGAGAATGTCGACGACGACCTTCTCGAGTTCACCCAGCGCCTCATCGCCTTCCGCCAGAATCATCCCGTCTTCCGAAGACGGCGCTTCTTTCAGGGGCGGCCACTGCATGGGGAAGGTGTGAGCGATATCGGCTGGTTCCGCCCGGACGGCGGACCAATGGCCCAGCAGGACTGGCGGCGCGGCTTTGCCAAGAGTCTCGGCGTCTTTCTGAACGGAAAGGCGATCCCGACCCCGGACGAGCACGGGCAACGAATCATCGATTCGGATTTCTACATCCTTTTCAACGCCCACTACGAGCCGCTCGAATTCAGCCTTCCTTCCGAGCACTGGGGAAAGCGGTGGGTCAAAGTCATCGACACATCCCAGCCGCTTCCCGAAAGGCGTCATCATGTCCTGGAGGCTCTCGACAAGATCGAGGTCACGGGACGCGGGATCGTCATTCTTCAGGAGGACGGGACGGTCTGACCGAACGGGGGGAGGAAGTCGTCGCCGTCGAACTCGCTGAGCGCCTGCACGCTCACCACGCGCTTGCCGATCTTCAGCGTCGCCGAGGCCGCGTGAATGTGGATGGCTGAGCATTCACCGACGAGAGTTCCCCCGATTCGATCCGCATACACCGAGACCGCTTCCCGCGCATCGGAAGCATCGAGGATTTCCACGCCGGCCTGCTGATTGGCCAGGCTCCTTGGCCGCCCGTCATCGCCTGCCAGCTCGATGGTCTCTATTCTGAAGTTCATCAGATTCAACGAGTGTACGGATGGCAATGACAAAGTCAATTCATGAAGAATGACATCCGTGCTCATCCGGATCGGAAAGCGAACACTGCAGATCGCACCGCAATAAGCGCGAATCGGGAAGTCGAACGCCACTCGTACCGTTGAGACCTCCGACATGAGCGAGTTCGGCTGGAAGTATCTGACGCGCGGTGACCGCGACGCCATCCTGCAAGGCATTCGTGAAGGGCGCGCGGTCGGCGGGCCCTATCATGCCGAGATTCACCCCGCCGACCGCTGCAACATCGAGTGCTTCTTCTGCTCGACCGCGGCAATCCGCGGGACGGATGAGATTCCCACCGCAAGGTTCGAGGAGCTCATCGAGGAGCTGCGCGCCGCCGGAACACGCTCGATCCGGCTCTCCGGAGGAGGCGAACCGCTCTTTCACCGCCAGATCAAGCGGTTTCTCGCCGCCATCGCCAACAGTGGAATCCCGATCGAGAACCTGACGACGAATGCGGTCATCCTCGGCGACGAGATCGCATCCCTGCTCGTCGACTGCTGCGACCAGATCACCATCAGCCTCAACACGGCCGATGCCGAGTCGTGGTCCTCGATGATGCAGTCGCCGGCGAAGAACTACGAGCGCGTGCTCGAGAACGTCCGAAGAATCGACCGTGCCCGCAAGTCACGACGCTCCAGGACCCCGAAAATCACGATCCAGTTCCTCGTCTGGAAGGAGAACTATCGCGACATCCCCCGGATGTACGAGCTCGCGACATCCCTCCGGGCCGACGCGATCCTGTTCAACGGCCTCTCGTCTCTGCCGCCGGAAAAACGGATGAGCGAGACCGAGAAGAATGAAATGCTCGCCCTCTACGAGGAGCTCATCCGAAAGGACGAGTACCGGCGCATCGCCTCGATCGAGAGCTACGAGGCCGACATCTCGCCGCAGCTCGCCGAGATCCACGACCGGCTGAGCCGGGAGCGCTCCTCGCGCTCACTCTTCTATCGGGCGTGGCGGCTCGCGACGCGGCGTGATTTCACCTTCCGCGAAAAGATCGCGCACCATCTTCGGATCCGTCGGACGCGCGGGATTCAGAGCGCCACCGGGGGGCTCGACGACGCCTGCATCATCGGGTGGCACTCGCTGCTCATCCGTCCCAGCGGGGAGGTGGCCCCCTGCTGCATCCTCCAGCATCAGAGACTCGGCAACGTCTACCAGCAGTCGCTCGCCCAGGTCTGGAACGGCGAGCCGTACGAGCTCTTTCGCGCCGAGCTCCGAAGGATCATGGACGAGGGGACCTCGTGGAAGCACGATCCCTCGAGCGATCGCACAGTCGACGCGAAATGCGGCATCGGAGGAGAGTGCCCGATCCGGAGCTTCTATTACCGGCCGGACGTGGAGTTCTTCAAGGCGATGGCGGGGGGAAACAGAAGGCAGAAGGCAGAAGGCAGAAGGCAGAAGTAAGAGGGTTCGTTCCGGGTAGATCCTTTCCAGAAAGTTCTGGGTTGATCCTTTCCAGGTGATTTGTGGAGCATGGCTTCAGGGAGGAAGCCGTGCCGCTGAAGGAGACAACCGTCGTGGACTGGAGAGAGCAGATGGCCTTGGC